>CAYNUZ010000001.1:0-64222 GCA_964400385.1 uncultured bacterium
ACCCGCAGCCCCATCGCCGCGCCGATCGCCGCCCCGGCGCACGCCGCCAGCCCCGCCGGCACCCGCGGGAACCGGTCCGCGGCCCGGAGCATCAGCACGACCGCCCAGATGTACGCCGCGGCGAACGGCACGTCCTTGGAGTTGGTGAACATCTGCCCGGCGTAGAGCGGCACCAGGGCCAGCAGCCCGGCGGCGAACAACCCCGCCCGCGGCCCGGCCAGCGCCACGGCCGCCGCCCGGCACCCCGCGATCCCGAGCAGCCCGACCCCCGCGTTCACCAGGTTGCGCGTCTCGTGGAGCCCCAGCGGCGACGACCGGCTGAGCCACGCCACCACCGGCTCGTACAGCCCGCCGTAGTACCGCCAGTCCCAGTACCGGAGGAAGGTGGTGTCCCGGCCGAGCGATCCGTAGTAGTTCAGCAGCATCCGGCCGTACTCGCTGCACGTGGGCTCATCCGCGGTGATCCCGAAGTCCCGGAAGGTCCAGAGGACGAGCACCGCCAGCCCGCCGAACAGGCCCCACGTGGCGGCGCGGACGCGGGACACGCTCAGGGGGCGGCGGTCCGGTGGTCGGAGTGCCGCTCCCACGGGTGGGCGCCCACCTTCACCGACAACCCGCTCTTCGCGGGCCCGCTCCCGGGGGTCTCGAGGGTGAAGATGACCGAGATCGTCTCCCCCGCCGCCACGTCATACCCCTGCTCGAGGGGGAAGATCACCCGGCCCCAGTGCGTGGGCAGCGCCGCGGGGGCATTGGACAGGAGGATCCCCGGTGCGATGACCGAGTCGAACCACAGCGCCAGCCCGTTGATCCGCCCCGCCCGGTCGGCGGCGAAGGTCACGTCGGCCCGCATCGGGGCCTTCGACGCGGCGAGCGTCGTGGCCAGCGCGTCGTGGCTCCACAGCGCCTGCGCCGGGGCGAACAGGTGCCCCGCCAGCACGTGGTGCCGGCCGTAGTGCCACTCGTCCACCGTCCAGTCCCAGAACTGCTTGAACGCCACCCCGTACGGCGTGCCGGCCCAGAAGTTCCGGTCGTGCTCCAGCGCCTCGTCGAATGCCGGCGCCATCCATGTCGTGACCCGCTCCGGGATCATCCGGCCGCCGGGCTTGAGCCACCGGTCCCGCGCCAGCAGGAGCAGCGGCAGCATCCCCTCGTCCACCCCGTACCCGCCCATCCACTCGAAGACGATGGCGTCCACCGGCTCCGGCAGGTCGGCCGACTCGATCCCGGCGCGGACCAGTGTGATGCGGTCCTCCATCGCGTTGTCCCGGATCAGCCACTGCGTGAAGTCGGCGATCGGCGACGGCTCCACCGCGTACACCTTCCGCGCCCCCGCCTGTACCGCCAGGATGCTGAGGATCCCCGTCCCCGCCCCCACGTCCAGCACCGCGTCCCCCGGCTTCACCACCGCCTTCAGGCCCGCCCGGAACGCCTCCACCCGAACCACATCCGACACCATCCGCCGGTGGATATCCAGGTGGTCATACGGCGCATCCGATGTCCTCGCATACTCCGGGGACACCTCCGGGGACATATATGATATTATGCTTTTCTCGGGGGTGAGGTGTCGACACCCGGGAATGAGATGCGCACCGAGGGGGCCAGCGCCTCGCCCCGCACGATGCCTCGGCTCACGGCCGATTGGGTGAGCCCCAGCCGCCGGGCGACGGCGACTTCCGTCCACCCGAGCCGCTCCACCAGCCAGTAGCAGGCCAGCGCCCGCGCCCGGACCCGCGCCGGAATCTTGTTGGGGCCGTTCATGGCGGCGAAGGGCACGTCGGTCGCCTCCGCGACCTTCCGGATGACGGCGTCCATCGTCACTCCAGCCCGACGGGCCCGGCTCCGCCACCGCTCCTGCTCCTCGGTGCGCCGCAACGCCTTCTCGACGAAGGATCCGGACCCCAGGACGCGCTCATCCGCTCGGGCGTCGTTCTTCTTCTCTCCGCCTTCCTGCTCCCAGCCCCCCTCAATCAGGTGCTTGAAACCCGGCTCCTGTTCCTTCGCGTCAGCCTGCGACTGCAGCCCCTTCTCGCAGAAGGCTAGGTAGGCCGACCGAGCGGCTGCGGTCCCCTTCCCGAAGCGCTTGAGGACCTCATCGATCTCCTGCCACGGCTGCGGGGACAACCCGATCAACGACCGATGGCCGGACCACGGGTAGCGCGACAGCCCCGCAAGACTTTCCACCACGCCCGCCCGGACCGGATTCAGGTGGACGTACCGGACGAGCTCAAGGAGATAGGCTTCCTTTTCGCACAGGAGGGACTTGTACCGGCCCTCGAAGAGATGCCCCGTCCGCTTCCACTTGTTGTTGAAGGCGATCGCGTACCCGCCGAAGACGCCGTGCAGCACCTTGGCCAGCGGCCGGCTGCCGGTCTCCAGCACCAGGTGGATGTGGTTGGGCATCAGCGCCCAGGCCAGGCACCGGGTCTTCGTGCGTGCGAGGGCGGCAGTCAGCCGATCGAGGAAGTGGAGGTGGTCGGCCCGGTCACGGAAGATCCGCGCGCGCTCGTGCCCCCGCGTCATCACGTGGTGCACGGCACCCGGAGCGTCCAACCGGCCCTGTCGCGGCATGCCTCATTGTGCGGGTTTCCGCCATCCCCGTCAAGGAATCGGGAGATATCATAACTGTCCCTTTTGGGATGTCCCTTTTGGGACCGGGACCTCAGAACCGAACTGGAACGTAGATCGCCGAATCAGCTGTCTCAATGATGATTGTTTCCGTTCCCATTGCTCTTGTCGTCGTGGTTGATCACGAAGTCGTTCGGATTGTTCCCATTGTGCCACCCGTTGTCGTGCGAATCGCCGGACGGAGACCCGCCACCTGACACGGACGAACCACCGTTTCCTCCGCCGGAAGCCGCCGACTGTGGCCCTCCGCCCGCATTCGCCGACCCGGCTGCCACGACCGATTGGCCGCCGGGTGACCCGGCTCCTGAAAGGCGCACCGGCCCTGAGCCGCCCACCAAGGTCTCATTACCGAGCGCCTGGAGATGGACCAATCTGGACTCCGTCCTGACACCATCCGATGCCATGAACAGTGCGTCATATTTCCCGGGCGCGACCGAAACACCCTGCTCGTTATGCCCGTCCCAAGCGATCTCATGCCATCCAGGGGAATGTCCGGGGCCGCCGGGCGCGGCATCGTCCGTCATCCAGACGCGCCGGTTCGACCCTTCCTCGACGACCGCGATCCGTACGGTCGCGGGAAGGCGGAGTCGATAGCGAAGCGTGGTTCCGCCTTGATCGACCTGGAAGGCGGCGGGCTCAGCGGAGGCCGTGATGAGCAGGGCGTCCATTTGACCATCGACAAACACGGTGGTGGACACCTCGGTCGCCAGGCCGGCGCTGTCTCCCACGACGAGCCGCAGGCGGTAGGGACCGGACGGGAGGTTGCTGGTGTCCCACAAGCCCAGGTCACCGCCGAGCACCGGTTGATCCGAGACCCCGATCGGTGAGATCGCCGCGAGCGGAGGAATTGTCGCGAACCCAAGGGCGTAGGAGCCGAACGGAGCAGCCCACGCCGTTCCTGAAACCACCACAACGCCCCGGACCGTCTCGCCCCGGCCAGGCGAGGCAATCAGCGCTCGCGGACTCCCTGCGCCGACCACCACATGAACCTCCCGGGTGACCACCTCCCCTCCCGTTCCGGTCGCGGTGAGGCGAACCACGTATTTTCCGTGCAGTACGTGGGTAGCGTCCCAGGTTCCCAGCATCGAATCGACGACCTGCGAGCTAGATCCCGCGATCGTGGCCCACATGGTTGAGCCCACCACTGCCGCCTGAAGCCGCCACAATCCCAGGCGTCTCCCGCTGACTGTGCCCCGGACGTTCACTCGGCCTTCGACACTCGCATCATCGCCGGGGGAGCTGATGGCCACCAGCATGGGGTCGGTCGCGCTGGCGATGTTCGACGGGACACTGAGATTGCCGACCGCATCCTCGGCCCGGACAACATAGTAAAAGGTCGGTCCCGGAACGAGTCCGGTGTCCGCGGTGTCCGTGAAGTATGTCGTGGTCACGGTCGCGATTCGCGTCCCCAGGGTAAACCCACCCGGCACATCTGAACGGAAGATCCAGAACTGCGAGACTGGGAACGTCTGATCCACGGGCTTGCTCCACCCGAGGTCAATGGTTCCTACCCCCCCCACCGCTGCCAGGTCGGTGACCGGGAGAACTCCCGGCCCGAATCCCAGTCGTCCAATGTCCACCCCCGAAACGCCGATGGATGTGCCGACCATGGCCGGCGGTGCATTCGGGAACCGGGACCGCTCAAAATTGCTCGGGACGCGGTCCAGTTTTTGCACGGTGGAACCGTCTGCAGTGGACACCAGAACCATGCCGCCGAGTCCGTCCGCGACCTGCGTATCGGACTGGAATGCCGCGATGAGCCCGTTGGCTCCGGACAAGTGGGAAGCGGTCAGGTCATCACGTTCCCACAATGGAGTCGCCCCGCCGCCGGTCAAGGCGGCGGTCAAGTCATACGCATGGAGCCGATCCGGGATGCCGGATCCGGCGGCTCCACCGGAGAAGAAGTACATGTGGTTCTGTCCATCAATGACCGGCGAATAGGCCAGGGGTCGCGCATCCGGATCCGGGACCGCCAGGAGGACGCGCGAGGTTTCCACTCCGCTCGTCCCGTCGAAAATGAGGATGCCCACACTTGAACCCACCACAACCTGGCCTCCGACCAACGCCGGCTGGAAGGTGTGGCCGAATGGATCGGTCCCGATCGTGCGGCTCCACTGCAACGTCCCGGTCACGGCATCCAGGGAGAACAGTCGTCCGTTGCCGAACGTCGCGTACACGCGGCCATTCCCCGTGATGGGCCCGCCGACGACGGTGTTGTTGTCGATCACGGGAGTGCCCCCGGTCGTGCCCAGCGTCTTCGTCCATGCGAGCAAACCATCCGTCAGCGAAAACGCCGCAAGGATGTTGTTTTGCCCGGCATAGACCAGCCCACCGGATCCAGCGATCTGACTGTATCCACCGATGGCCACCTGGCTGCCGAACCTGTCATGGCTCGTCCAGTTAAGCGCCAGCGTTTCCGTGTCGTATCCGCGAATCGCCCACGGGCTGTGCAGGATCTGGGGGAATACAAAGTTGACATTAACCACCCCGATGACCACCGTGTTCCCGAAGACGGCCGGCCCGGTAAAGTTCGTCCCCTCCACCTCGAGCCCTCCGCTGTCCTCGAAGCGGGAGAAGTGCAGGACCTCGCCGGAGGCGAAATCGAGTTGTTGGAAGTACTGGCCCATGACCTGATACATCCTGCCGCCAGCGACCGCCGCGCCCCCGGTACCGAATATCACGCCGCCCTCGCTTCCGTACTGCTTCCACTTGAGTTCAAGCGGCGGCTGCGGAGTTGCGATCGGGCTGAAGGCGCGACGTGCGCCCCAGTACGAGGACATCGGCCAGTCGGCCGGTGCGTTCACGACGCACCCGGCGATCATGGACGTGGCACTGACGTGCCCGGCAATATCCTCCGCCTGGACACCGTAATCATGCTGGACAAACTCATCGGCGATGACATCCGTGTACGCGGTGCTGGCCCCGTCGCGCACGAAGGAGGCAAGGGTCAAGCCCCCTCCGGCCACCGACCGATAGATGAAATAGCCGGATAGGGGCAGACTGGCCCCCTGCGGACTCCACGTCAGCATCACGGTTCCGGCCAGGCCGCACGTGGCGACGACGTCCGCCGGTGAGTTGACGAACGGTACAAAGACGTTGACCGTCGCCTGTCCCTGCGGGCCCGTGGCCGTGCTGGTGTCCCTCGCAGTGATCACCTGCGGACCCCCGGTGAAGAGGGTCGCGCTGAATCGGTGGATTCCCGCATCCGTCTTGCTGAACGCGTAGGGGACCGGGAACCGTCCCAGGGGATCGCTCGACGTGAAGGCGACGGTCCCGCCGAAGTTGCTAATCACGTTGTTGAACTGGTCCTCGGCCGTCACCGTCACGCTGAATCCGATCGCCGGCGGCGCGCTGGCCGGCGCCTGCACCACCAGCTGGCTGGCCTGCCCGGTGGACGGATGCACCGAGAGCGTCGTCGAACCGTTGATCCCCGGCCGGTCCACGACGAACCCGCTGATCGTCACGGTTCCGGTCTTGAAGAGCCTTCCCCCAAACGTTCCCCCGCCCGAGGTGATCGAGACGAACGGAGGCATCTGTGCCTGCGGATCGGAATAGGTGAGGGCGATCGTCCCGATGAAGTGCAGGTCCTGGGCGCCGTCCACGGTGAGGGCCCGGATGACCATGGTGATCGGTTCATTCACGGCCGCATTCGCCGGCACCTCGATGACGAGGCGGACGGCCTGCTTGATGCCGAAGGCGGTGTTCCCCGTCACGATATTCAGCTGGGAGATGGACGGCGCGGCGTTGGTCTCGGCGACATTCTCGCTGCTGACGTAGGTCAGGGCGGGGGTCCCGCCGACGGAACCGAGTTCGAAGCCGACGAGATGTCCTTCATACTGGGTCTTGCCGACGGGCAGCAGGGAGGCCGTGTAGAACAACCGCGTGTCGGCGACGGCGGGAGCGGAGAAACTCTTCGCCGCCGTGTACTGGCCCGGGAGGGTCACATCCGCCGTGGATTGGAGCGCTCCCGTATCCGCGGCGTACACCCGTAACGCACCGTCGGTCCCGCCGACGGCATAAATCCGGCCGTTCGCGATCGCCACCTCGGCCGGGAACGTGACGCCCGGCTGACTGATGCTCCAGACCCCCATTCCGTCGGAGGCGCGGATGGCCATCAGGTGCGATCCAGCCGGAATGATGACGTTGGCGCCGGCCAGCGAGGGCGCTGCCGTCAGCCCGGTCACACCGAGGTTCATCTGGGCGTGCAGGCTCCCCCACCGTGTCCGGAGGTCGTAGTCACCGGTTCCGAAGGCGTAGAACAACCCGCGCTCCGTCAGGAAGATGACGCTCTCGCCCGAGACGATGGGCGGGAAGATGCGGTCCGCCGCCGCCGTTCCCGCGAGCGTGGCGCTCCAGAGGACCCGGTGGGTGGCGATCTCGACGGCAAAGACATGCCCGCCCATCCCGATGTAGACCACTCCCCCGCCCACGGTCGGTCCGACGCGAGGCGCCGCGGTCGGGGTGGCGGATCCAGGCCCCACGCCGGTGGGGGGCGTGAGGGTCACGGACCAGACTGCCGTCGTCGTGCCGGTGCTGACATTCCCCACGCCGTCCAATGCCATCAACGAAGAGCCGTTCGTCACGAAGACCAGGTCGTTCTGGATCGCGGGCCAGAGGGTCACCGGTGGCGCAACCACATTCCCAATGCTCCGTTGCCACAGGGAGGTGCCGCTGGCAAGATCCACCGCCTGCACCACCCCGCCCGCGGTCTGCCGATAGAGGTGCGTGCCCATGATGGCGCCCGCGATATACGCGCCCGCCGTGGTGCCCCACTTGCGCGTCGGCTGGAAATAGAAGACCTCCGACTTCGCGTTGCCCTGGTGGGACACCTCCCGCTGAATGTGCCGCCAGTTGGTTTCGACGAGCGCTGCGGCGGACGAGCCGTTGCTCGGCTCGCTCCACTGTCCGTGATCGTCGCGCGCGCGCACGATGTAGGCGTACGAGGCCCCCTCCTCCACGGTGTCATCCACGAAGGCTATCGTGGAGGCACCCGATAACCGGGCGATCGGCATGAAGGGAGAATCCCCGCTCTTGCGGAACACGTCATACCCGGATACCGGGAATGAACCGTCATTCGCGATGGTCCACCCGAGACTGACTCCCCCCGACACCCCGGTGGCGACAAGCAGTGTTGGCGTCTGCGGACCCGGGAACACCGTTACAGGAGCAACCAGTGACGGCGGACTTTCCAGACCGTGCGACTCGACCGCCGTGACCCGGTAATAGTAGGTCGCGAAATCTGCGACACCAAGATCGACGTACAGTGTGGCGCTCCGCCCGCTGGGCGCTGCGATGAACGCAAACGGGCCGGCCGCTCCTGTGGCCCGGAAAAGGCGATAGCCGACAACTGTGTCGAGGGGCAGAGCAGGCAGATTCCAATTGACCGTAGTCCGCTCGGCTCCGCCTTCGGCCACTACGTCAACGGGCGGATGTGGCAGGACCGTGACTGTAACGCTTCCCGCCAGCCCACCCGTGTCCGTCACCGTGATGGTCGTAGTTCCCGTAACGTAAACGGTCGAGGTGGCAAACCGCCTGAGTCCGCCATTCGCTCCTGTCAACGATGTGGCTGCCGGCAGATTGGCGAACTGGTCAGTCGAGGTGAAGGTAACCGTACCGAGATACGAGAGAACCTGACGGCCCGTCAGATCCATGGCGGTCACTGTTTGGGAGAATGTCACTCCTGCGACCAGTGGCGGCATGACGGTGATCCGAAATGCCACGGGGGTATTATTGGAATACGCCACCGTCCCGGCTAGGTTGGTCGTTGAACGGAATGCGAACAAACGATGCCGCGCCACCATCAGCGGGGATCCTGTATTCGAATCCGTCCCCCGCCATACTTCCACACCGAAAGTACTGGACACCGTGGCCTGCCGTAAGACCGCAGGCCGTCGGTCACCATTGTTGAGGATGTCCGTGACATAGACATCACCGTGGACGATGGGTGGCGCCTCCGTGGAGTCAGCTGGCGCTGCCCAGAGGAAATGCCCATCCGTCCCGTCCAGGACATAGATTAGCGTGTGACTGGAAACGCGCACGAAGGTATAGACTCGGCGCGCCGAATCGATCGCGCTTGCCGAATGGATCTGTACGCCAAGCGATGGCGGCGAGGAGATGATTCGCGAGAACCACCGGAATCCGCCGTCTGCGAGATTGAGAGCCAGAATTCCGGTCGTGGTCCCGCTCAAGGCGGGGACGACGATCAGATCCTCCCCGATCGTGGGAACTCGGGTGCACGCGAAATCGGCGTTTCGCCATTTTTCCACCCCCGTCATCGCGTCGAGCGCCATGACGCCATTTTTCGTTCCGACCACCACCAGGTGATCCCGAACCGAAGGCGCGCCCCGGCTCGTAAAGTGCTCGTCGACGGCATCTGCAAAGAGCGTTTCCGTCCAACGGACTTGACCGGTCGTCATCTCCACGGCCAGGGCATCACTTCCGCCGGGGCCGAGGAACCGCTGCCGGACGACGTAGGCCAACTCCCCTGTGGACGCGCCGATTGCCGATTGCCCGGCCGCCATCGGAGGGCTCAACTTAATCCCGCCACCCAGCGTCAACGTCCAAGCGAATGCGCCGGTGTCGGCCCGATACCCTTGGAGACGGTCGGAGAAGGTCACACAACTGCAGGGGCACTCCAGCAGTCCGAATCCGGTGATGACTAGACGCTCATGCTCATACGTCATGCCTCGGATGCCAATGTGTCCGACCACCGTCCGGCTCCATAAGATCGTTCCGGTGTCCACGTCGCGCGCATGCAGGAGGAAATTCCTGGCAGAAATACATGTGACGACACCTGGCCCGCGGATCACGGGCTGCGGAAGTTGCGTCTCGGTATAGACCCGCCCGTGTGCAACCAGGACCGGCCCCCCGGTATTATTGGCCGTTGTCGAGGCCGACCAATCCAGCCGGTACGGGGGCGAGACGGGCTCAAACTCCGGTGCTGAAGTTCGGGCATTCGAGAACGAGTATCTCGGCCAGTCGTGGGTCGTGATGAAGTAGGGGCCGTAATCCCGCTCCGGGCCGGCGTTACCGACGCCGTCCACGGCCCGGATGTGCAGCACATGCTCGCCATAGGCGTGCTCGGCTAGATGAACGATCGCATCGGCGGGGACCCGCCGGAATCCTACCTCATCGTCCACCCGCCAGTCGAAGAAGCGAACGCCCGACGGGATTTTTCCCTGATCGCCGCCCGAGTCGGTCGCGGTCATGGTGATATCGGTGTCGTCGAAGACATAGGTATGCCCGTCCGCAGAGGCTAGCGGCTGCGGATTGAAGAATGCCGTCGCTAGCCCCGGCGGCGTGAGATCAATCGTAAACCTCAGCTGGCGACCTCGCCCGAAATTCGTTTCATCCGAGCAATTGCCGACCCGATCGCATCCAAAGATCTTGATCGTATAAGTGCCTTCGGCCCGCCCCAGACCGGGGGTGATGGCTGCGGGGAACGGCTGAATCGGTTCGTCGTCAATCCGGTAGAAAGCGTGGTCAAAACCGGAACCTTCGAATCCGTCGCCATAACCGTAGGACACCTGCGTCGAGGGGCCGATGAAGACGCCGTTGATCCCGATGTTTAGGACAGCGATGCCTGCCCCCTGGGCGATCAATGCTGGATCAAACGAAGTCGCCGACAGGAGGCCATCCAGCGGAAGCGGAATGCCCTGCGATGTCGCGGAGAAGACGAAGTCCGCCTCGGTCAAGGTTGCAGTGGCAGGCGGCAGCGACATCGGGGCTTGGGGCTGGCTGGGGCCGACATAGGACGGCTGGCCAATTGTGAAGGCCAGAACGGGAGGCCGCGAGTCCACGATAATCGTCGCCGAGCGGATCCGTTCGCTGTTCCCCGCGATGTCCACGCTCTGCCATGACAGAAGATGCCTGAGGTTCAGGACGGCACCGGTGAAAGTCTCCGTAAACGGCAAAAGCCGTCCTGTGGTGCCTTCGCGGAAGTCGGTCTCCGTCACAATCCCACTTCCCGTGTCGGACGCGGAGAACCCAAGCGTGGTCGAAGGAGAAACGAAGAGCGCCAAGTCTCCGACCGCGATCGGGGTCGCCGTCACCATGTGGGCGCCGAACACCAGCGTGGTGGTGGGCGGATCTACATCAAGCCAGCGATCGGCTCGGGCCATGACACTTTGATTCCCCACTCGGTCTCGGGTCACAACTTGATAACTGTATTTCTGACCGTAGACGAGGCCCTGGTCGACGAACAGAGCCGTGCTTGGGACCAGGCCCGTGCCCGTCAGCGGAATGTCGTCCCTCGAGACGAGAATGCCTTCCACGTCGGTGGACGAGGGCGAAACCCAGTCGAGCCGGATCACGCTGTGCGTCACCACCCGCGTGAATAGATTACTGACGGGTGGCGGCGGGGTCAGATCCACCTGGACGATGGCATCCACAGCCCCGGTGTTCCCCACCCGATCCGCCCCCAGCAGGTGAAGGAGGGCGGGGCCGTCGGCGAGACTGCCGCTCCCCAAGAAGACTGTCGCCTCGAATTGAGACTGTCCGTCCAGCGCCGCCGTCGCGGAGAACTCGACCGGCAAATGCACCCCAAATCGATCCGTGAGGCTACCAGTCAGTGCATCCAACGGCTCGGACGAAGCGACGTCCACCACGAGAGGCCCTAACCCAACGGGATTGGGATGCACGGTCAAGGTCAGTCGCGGGGCGCCGGCATCCACAACGAACGTAGCTGAAACCGTCTTCACCAGAGCACCAATCGTTGCCGTAACGAAGACCGTCGAGGTTCCGCTGATGGAATTCGTCGGCACCCCGATGGTCGCGAAGAAACTCCCGCTGGCTTCCCGGGTCCCCGGCACCACATCGGCGATCAGCTCGACGGAGGTCGTCGTCGGCAGACCGGGGAATTTGACAGCGACCGTCGGCTTCCCGATCAATGCACCGGCACTCACGAAGAGATCGATACCTTCGCCAGGACTCACACGGGCCGGAGCAACTCGGATCTTGAGCGCCGTCAGGCCCGGGTCAACATAGAAACTACCCTGACCTTGGCCCTTGGTTCCCAGCAGATCCGCTCCTACGGCGTCGATAAACACCGTTCCCACGGGATGCGCAGGATCGACTGTGTAGGTTGCGACAAATGTGTTTGAGGGCCTGAAGATCGTCCACGCCTGGCCGACACTGAACCCGGAGTGCGCGGGGTCCACCACAATTTGGCCTGAGCCGTCGCGCACCACCACCTGGAAACTCCCACCCACGACGGAATTCCCGTTGATGCGCGCGTCGTCGATGAAATACGTGGAAGTGCCGATCACGATTTTCCGGTTGGTGAACCATCCAGCGGGGGGAAGGTTCAGAGGCTCCCCGGGAGAAAATTGCCGAAGGGTCAGCGGGCTGGTTTGCACCTGCGTCACATCCCCGATGCCGACAATCGTCCCGGTGACGATACCCAGGGTGGGAAAGACTGCCGCCCACGTCATTCCCGGCTGGATGCCAGCTGCCCGGCCATCGGTGACCTCGGCGCCGGAAAGGGTCTGGAGTAACACGTGCGTCCGGTCGCCCGTCGGGCTGGGCTCCAGAATGACTTGTTCGACGAGGAAATGCATCGTTCCGATCGTGATGGGCGTTCCTGGCCAGGCCTCCGCTGACGGAACAACGGTGGTCCCGGACGCAACGGTCACCCGCTCAAGATGAAGCGCGGAATACAGGGCGGGCTCACCGACCACGGCAATCGTGCCGTTCAACATGGGTACAAGCACCGGCGCCACCCCGGACAACGTTCCCGCGACCCGGGGAGCGGGCGGCGTCACGGTCAGTACGGGGGGTCCGGAAAGAGTCTTGGTCGACTCCAGGAAGATGCGCACGTCACCGACGCCGGAAGGATCTGGAGCCGCCTGGATCTTGAACCGGGGCGGTGTGGGATCGGGCATGACCTCATAAGTCGAAAACTCGGAAATCTCGGAGAGAATGAGCTTGTTCGTGGTGTCCACAAGCGCTCCGACAACTTCGACGTGTTCCACACCGCCCGACCGGGAAAGTCGGAACAAGTTCATGAGGCCTTCAGGAATTCCAGATGGAAGCTGTCGGGGGTCGTAGTGGACCATGAGGCTCGCCGGGAGAATGACATTGTGGCCGGCGTCCTGCACGAAATCGTTCTTGGACAGTCCGGTTTCGACGCTTCCTGCTGCTGCGTGGAAATCGAAGATCAGCCCCACCGGAACCTGGTTGTTGGCAAACAAGGGTACCGCCAAGGGATCCAGCTGCCGGATCGAGATGAGCTTCTCGTTTCCCGCCGTCAGGGCACCCGGGGCAAACTGAAGGAAGACTTCTTCATAGGCGTCGGTGGCGAATCCGCCCTTGTCCGAAATCCGGTGACCCACCTTTGCCGGAATCGACATCACCTTGGCGTTTCCTGAGGCATCCACGACGGTCAGTACGAGCGTGTACGCCCCGGGCTGCAGTCCGGTGACGTCCCAGTACCCGAGAATCCCACTCTCGATGCTGACGGTCGACGTCTTGATCGGCACGAGTGGTGCGGAAGACCCCCCGCTTCCGAGCTTCGCTTCGAGCGTGTAAGATCCTCCGGGTAAGAACTTAGCCGTACCCGTGATTTTGACGAAGACATGGGCAGCGTATGGGACAGGAGAGGGGTCTCGCAGCCGGGTGATCACCTGGTCAGCGAGCTGCTGCTGATACGACTCCCCACCGCCATATCCCTCCTGGTAGTTTAGCGACGGGCTGGTCAAATGGTCCGTTTGTACGGCAAACGGGGTGGCATCGGTGAAAATGCTCGACCCGAATGCGGCATCGACGGTAGCAATCACGATGTCAGGATCGGGGGTGGCCGTCTGCGGATAGACGATTCCGCCGATGTACCAGGTGCTCGTGTGCGGCGTCGTCGCCGGGCCCTCCCCCGCGAAGAAGGATCCGGCATCCGACGGGAACGGCCGCTGGGCCTGCGGGTGCAACTCTTGCAGACGCTCGAAGATGTTCACCCGATTCGGCTTGTTCCACTTCACCAGGTTGTCGCGCATCGTATCCCCGGTGATCGACCATCTCCGCTTGTCCAGAATCAATTGCGCGGCGATGGTCGCCTCGATGCCGGTTGCCGAGACTGCCGCACTCAGGAGGGTAGTTGAAACAGCCGCGGTTTCCGCATAACTTGCGGGCGGAACGGGCGGAACCAGGTTGATATTCCCGATGGTGCCACCGAACAACGGCTGAGGTATGGCAAAGGCATGGAATGTCGAGGGGGTTGGGCTGGCCACTGCGAGTCCGGAATTTTGAAATGCGAGATGTGTTCGGGTAATCGAGACCGGAAAGTCGCGACCGTACGCCAGATTCACCTGTCCAGATCCCGTGACGACCACGGTGTAGTTTCCTGGGAACCCAAAGAAACTCCCCTCCGGAGCGCCGCCGCTCCCAGAACTGTCGAAAAGCGTTGATCCGGTGCTTCGAATGACACGGAACAGTGACGATCCGGTCCGTGCCCAGTACACCAGCAGCTGGTGAGGGTCCAGGGAGACTGTGGCGGAACCTGGCCCCGCCACCGCGAGTCCATAGCGCACGGTTGCAAGCGCCCCATAGGTCGCCAGGGTCGCATGGACCGAGCCTGATGTCGTTCTGGCTGCCTTGATCCGGTAACGACCCGGTTTGAGCTGCACGTAAGTATGGATCGAATGGGTGAACGTCGTGGTGACCAATGCCCCTTGAAAGGTGGTTCCCGAAATCGTCAGGTATGCGTTTCCGGCGATCGTGAGCGTCAAGGGAATCGGTACGGGAGCCTCTGGAAAACCCTGGATCGAGAAGACAAACCGCGTGCCCGTCGTCGTCGAAGTCGACAATTTGATTTGCGCTCCGCCAAGGCTAGGAGCATAGGGCGTCGCCAGCGGACCGATGGCGCCGGGCTCGGTGACGACGCCCACATCGATCCCCGCAGCTGCCGGGGACTGGACCGCCACCGTATACTCCGCACCGGACTGCGCCAGGAATGTCCCGCTCATGCCGGTCAATGCCATACCCGGCCCTGTGATGGAGACGGCTCCCGAACCTCCTGAGCTTTGCCAGAACAGGGGCTCGGTTCTGTCAAGCACAAACGAATCCTTGACCTGGACGTTTGACCCTGGAGAAGTAACATTCATGAAGGGAAACAGGATATTGACCGGTTTGCTTTCGTCGAACGAGCCGCTGAGCGTCCAGAGAAACTCAAGGGCCGAGAGGCTTCCGGGGGTCAGGCGTGTGGTGACGGTGCCCGTCAGCAAACGGTCGATTGAGCCCCAGGCATGACTCGTGAAGCCATCGAGCGTGACGAGGTCCGTGTAGTTATTCTTGATCGCCACCTCCGCCAAGCCCGTCGCCACGGCAGAAAATCCACCGACTCCGCCGAATCCGAATGTGGGGGCCGTGAGGGTCGCGCTGTTCATCCCCGCGGGCGGGTTGACCCGGAAGACGGTCCCCTCCTGGGGTTCATCGACGTGCTGACACACGACCCCGCCGATACACTGTCCAGGAGCGTGGGGCTGGGAGAAGGAATCGAAGTGCAGAGTGTGATCAGGGGTCATCCGAAGTTCGAAGGGCCGGCTGATGGCGCGGTGTGCGTACAGAAGCTGCGGCGATAGCATCCCGATCGAAGGCAGCGCGGTGTACTGGACACAGAACGGCGTGAAGCCCGGCGCCACGATGTTTCCCTGGACGTGCGAAGTCCCATGGTGGCATCCGTCGCCGGTCGCACAGGCATGAAGCGTCAGGGTCTGGTTGTATTTGGTGTCGATCAATTCGCCCTTTCCGCCGCATCCCGTTTCGATGACGTACTGGCTGAAAAGGCCTGAAATGCCGTAGACAGCATCCGCCGGGCCTTCATTCTCTGGTGCCGAGCATCCCCCGCAACCGGTGAAGACGGAAACGCTGGCGATCAGATTGAACGGGGCAACGTAGAGCGCGTCCAGGCAGGACTGTGCTGTCCCGCATGGAATTCCTCCGTCGCCGCCTTCACATTCGTCTACGGTGCGCGCCCCCAGTGGCCCGAAGATGTTGATGCAATCGCCAAGCGGGGCCCCGCCCGCGTACCGCAGGACGCCAGGATGGTTGACCCACTGCTCAGTCCCGGTCGCCATGGCCCGTGGACGAACAAGATACGGGGCGTCATAGGCTCCTGCCCCGGTGACCGGCATCTCAAAATAAGGCGTTGGCGTTCCGTCCAGTTCCGCGGAATCGAAGGACGACGTCACCGTCGAGCCGGCAGCTCCCAACACCGTCAGTGACACCAGCAGTTGCGTGGTGCTGAGCCCCGAGATGGCCGTCAGGCGAGCTGTGTACGCACCAGCGGGAACAACGGCCCCCCCCGTATCCGTACCGTCCCAAGCCGCAGCTGCCGATCCCGCCGCGAACGTCGGGCTGGACGCCAGCGTGGAGATCACAGCGTTGCAGCCATCAACGATTTCCATGAGGACGTTGGTGCTTGCTCGGCTCACGCCGTATGTCATCGCGCTGACCCCTTTGAGGGGATCACCGGGAAGGATCTGCACCGGACTCACTGCCAGCCGGGCACTGTAGGGAATCGTCCAGGTCACGGACTGGGCGTTGACCTGACCACTTTGTCCGGTCACCGAAAGAGTGACGGTGACCGTACTCGCATCCAACACGCTCACATCGAGGGCGCCGAGCGCGCTCGCCACGACCGACCGTCGAGCCGTCACCAACACCACCGGCGTTGGATTCGTATTGGTCCAATAGGACAGGGTGTAACCATTCAATGCCTCGGGTATACCCGCTGTCGCCGTCCCGTCAATTTCAACCTGACCAGACACGATACTTCCGCCGGATGGGGCGCTGATCTGGGCAGTGAGGAAACCGTTTGAGACGACATACGCAGCATCCACCTGACACGTTGTTGACGCCAGAACGGGGGCAGTCGAGAACGCTTGTGCATGGTACGTGCAGTCTCCGGGCAACCCGAGGGCAGCGGGATCGAACGTCGCGCGCCACACCGCACTCGGATCGGAATCCTTGACTGCCGTCAGAACCACGGGGGTGATTGGGACTCCACTACATGTGGCCGTGACGTCAATGTGGATCGCCGTCGAGTCCGACCGGGCCACCGATAGCTGGGTGGTCGCCCCGAATGGCGTGGGGCTTGCGGTGAAATTGTAAAATCCTGCGGGATTCGCAATCTGAAACCGTGCGGTATCCTGGTCAATCACACCGCCCGTCGCATCCACGAGGAACACCCCGACCTCATACATTCCGTCCTTGAGGCTTCCCACGGGCAGGTCGGCGAGGCGGTCTCCCGTCACCTGGATCACGGCCGTGGTCGGATCCGCACCGAAATACTGAAGCGGTGTCGTCGGGAGTGGCAAGTAATCGCTGGGTGCGAAATAGGTGACAGACAATGGCCGGATCGCAATCCGGTACCCGCTGAAGCCCGCCGGGTTGGACGCGGTGCCGACAATTGCGATCGCCTGACCATCAACGGAAGCATCCAGCAACGGCGTACCTGTCGCCGGGTGATTGCCGAGTGCGCTGATGTGCGGCGGGAACTTTCCCTTGATTACGACCACATCAGCGCGGGCGATGTTGCCGGCGATGTCCATGACTCTCAGCCGGACGGTATAGAGACCGTCGCCCACGTATCCGATCGAGCCGTCCTCACGTTCCCCTCGTCCGTCCCACGCGAGGGCGATGGGTGTTGCGGCCACGAAGAAATATCGTTTCTGAAAACCGGTCGTGTCAACCACCCCCGTAACCGGGTCGATGCGGGAATCCTCGTCAGCAGTTGCAGAATCGCCGATGTAAGCCAACGTCGCGGAGACCCCCTGCTCGATGCCCTGCGCCAGCACTGCAACCCTTCGCCCGCTGGATGCGTCAAGCACTTCAGCATCCACAAACACTCTCGGACTTGCACCGGTCTTGACCGAAACGAAAACATGCGCGAGCGGCCGGCCCGATGACGCCAGCTCGGGACTGAAGATGAGCGGGGAACTGAACGGCGGAGGCGAAAGCAGGGGGGCCGAGTTCGCCGGGAGCGCCAGGAACCGCGAGGTCAAGTCATTCGTCTCTGCGAAGAACGTGAATCCGCCCGGCTGCAGCTCGGTCGTGATCAGGACCCGGTCTCCCACCGCCCGGACTCCGGTCGGAGTGTTCGCCACCGCCCCCAGTGTTTCACTGTGGGATGTGATCTCCTCGTACAGTCCGAGATTCTCCTCGAGTATTGCCTCCCGATGAACCACATCGCCGATGGATGTCCCGAAAAGGCCGAGGTTGAGATCAAGATCCCGGTGCGCGTAATGGACAGTCAGTCTCGCGCCCTGGTTCTGGGCAAAGTCTCCGACTCCAAGACGCGGCATGACATCCCATAGCGGCCCAATCGTCTGCATCTCCGAGGAGAGCGGCGAAGCCGGCGGGCCCCCAATCGAATACACGTTGACGTACCGAATTCCAGCGTCGGGGTTGGAGGCCCCTCCGCTGAACTGCACCTCCAGCTTGTCATATGGGTCGGACACGATCGTGGGATTCGTCTCTGCCGGATCGATTGGGACGCCCAGGAAGAAGGCCTCCTGGTCCACTTCCTGGAGGCCTGAAAATCCCGCGAGGTGCTCCTGATAGATGGTGGCGGAGGGCCGGAATGGTCCTTTGGTGTATGCGAATGGGGCGCCACCGGCCAGGGGCGGCAAATGATTGTCGGTCATCCGCATCCTCAGGGCATACCGTCCTGCGAGCTCGAGCGGCGAGGTCTTCCATTCGGCCATCCGCCGTACAATCGCCCCTGGCACCGGGGTCGTGAACTCAGCGATCGTATGACCCGGGTCGATGAAATCTCCCGCACCGGGCTGATCCGGACCTTCCAGTCCACGGAATTCCAGACGTGCTTTCTGGAATCCCAGCGAGTCCCCATTTCCGATCATCGTCAAGAACATCGCGCCCTGGTAATGCGGCCGAAGCTGGACCAGGAAGGAGGTCGTCGGCGATCCGAATGCCGGAAAGGGCACGGATCCGATTTCAAGACCGGTTGCGGGGTCGACGAAGGCCACGTCGGGATGCGGCTGATTATCGGAGGTGAACGCTTTCAGAATATTTCCTGCGACGGTGGCCGGAACCGTCACCAGATCACTCGGCAACTCACCAGGAGCCGCAGCAAGGTAAGTCAGACGGCCGGTGCCGAACGTACTCTGCGCGCCCGTGGCCCTCCAGGTGTAGCTGGTTGTCGCCCGGGCTACGGAATCACGGTGTGGGAACTGAGTCCCGTCGACGTAGACATGCAGCGTTTGGGAGACCTCATGCCCTGCTGCATTCGCCGCGGTCACCTTGACGAGGTGCAGCCCGCCATGCGGCAGGGGCATTTTGATCCGGAAGAAGGCATTTCCGGTCGATCCATCCTCGTCCGTCGTGATCGTGTCGAGGTCCAGGGCCGCCTCGAAGACTTGGCCGTCATCCGCCTGGGCCGAGATCTTGACCAGGTGCGGGAGGTAATCCGAGACGTGGCCCTCCAATGTCAGGATCGCCCGATTGGTGTTGTATCCAATGACGCCCCCATCGGCTGGATGCGTGATCGTGAGAACCGGAGGCGGGTCCAGCAGCTCCATGATCTGCCCACCCGCCTGGTGTGCGGCCCCCCGGTAAGCGAAACTCCCGAAGGCGTCTCCGGAGCTCCCCAGCAATGGCAAGCCGGCTGCCGCGTCGCCGAGACTCGAAATTCGATCGCCCGTTCCCAATGTCTGTTGATGCACTACTCCACCGGAACCGGTGAACCGGCTGATCAGTCCGCTGGCGACGCCGCTCTGTGCTCCCAGGAGCGCGGAGAAATTCCCCTTTCCCGTTTCGGTGAGGGCGTCGTAGAAAGCGAGGAACTGGAACAGGTGGTCGATGAACGGGGTCGCGAGCTGCAACGCGGTCAGCACCTGGTGGGTCGCCACCGCGGCGCTATCCATCGTAAAATTCTTGTTGTTGCTCGTCGTATCGTCGGACTGGAGGATGCTCACACTCCTGATATGGGCCGGCAGCGATCGAAGCCGGTTCACCCGGTCCTCTGTATCGTGATACAACGCGCGCAGCGTGAGATATCCGTCGAGGATCCCGCAATCCTGCGGCCTTTCCCCCAGCAGACAGGTCGTCCCATTTCCCAGTGCGTTGAGCACCAGCCCCTTGTATTGGCTTCCTCCTGGCAGCTTGTTGAACAGACCGGATGCGGAACTGCTGACCTGGTCGGCATAGGTGTACGCCTCGCACTTGAGAACATCCTCGGAATGTTCAAGGAGATAGGTCGCGGATGAGAACAGCTCGTCGGGGATGGCCCAGAATTCACCGTCCAGTCCAGACACCACGGCCAGATATGCGTCAATGATGGAATAAGCCTCCGAGAGATTCTCGAAGGCAATCATGAGGTCTTCGCCGTCACGCAGGACCTGCTGGAGACCCGGATCGCCAAGGGGCGAATTGTTGTAGAGGAGATGGCCAACGAACCCTCCTACGCTCTCCGCTGGGTCGGTGAGAAGGTCGTTGACCGGGGTTGTCTGATCGCCGAATGCCATCAATTTTGCCCGCAACGCCGTCACGTGGCCGGACAGCCCCATCGCCGCCCGTTGCGCGCTGATGTCGTTAAGACGGTTCCTGAGATCGTCCTTCACAATCTTGGGGTCCTTGTCGGTGGAGACTCCGCACAGGTTTGTGTCGATTCCACGGCCTGACAGTATTCCCGAGAACATGTCGTGCATGCCCGAAGGGATCTTCGGAAACACCAGATGCCACGGAACATACCCGCGGAATCGAAGATTGATTCCGGAGAACGTTTTCAAATAATCAAGGTCGGCTTTGAGGCTGATGTCGAGGTTCAGGTCCAAGTGGCCGAACCGAAAACCCGGCGGGGTGAATGCGGTCCCCGGAAGCGCCTCGCCGGGCACCGACCCCTTGCTCACGATATTGACCGACAAGGTGTGGTGCTCGTCCTGACCCGGCTGGCAGGCGACACAACTGCCCGTGTCCCCGTTCACGAACCCCTGGACGGCACCGGTCGTTTCCGAGTCACCCAACGTGTCCAGCACGTGACCCGCGGTGTCCGTTGCGGTGACATGAAAGTGGTTCCCACCGTTCAAGGTTGCGTCAACCGCGATGGTCCCGGTCCAAGTGTCGTCCGGCGGAACTCCCGACGACGGCGCCAAGGAAAGGATGGGCAGCTGGGTTCCGTCGTCATCGTTGACGAGGCTGGCCTCAACATTCCCGACGGGCTCGCTGAAGGTGAACGTCATGACGACCGGCAAGGGTGACCGGACCGAATCCTTCGGAGTCCCAGCCTTGGTGGTGGTGAATGCGAAGGCGCGAGGGGAACCGCCGACCACCGGAACCCATTCCCCGTAGGCTACGAGCCGCCCTCCCGCGGTTCCCTCCACCTTCTTGAGAATCGGCGGAAAATTGTCGACGACAAACCTGACCACGCGATTCGGACCGGGGTCGATCGGTAACGTGCTCGGATCCGCATCCATATGAATCGTTCCGCTGTCCGCGGAAATTTCGAGATGATGAATCCCGTCTTCCAATTGTGTCGTATCGAGCAGACCCTGGAAAGCCGTTCCGGACGGACTTACCACGACGGGGATCGGCACCGGCGGTCCGCTGGCCGCCGCGACAGTAATAGTCGGGGTGGGCGCTGTGGGACCATCGATCAGCTCGCCTTCGATCGATGTGCTCTTGCGCAAGATGGCATCGCCGGGCGGATCCTGGACAAGATCCCATGTTCCCTTCGCCAGGTTGCAGTCATAGGATGTCGGGTCCTGGTTCGTAACCCGAGAACCATGTCGCGCCAGGAACGGAACAGGCCATCGAGGCAGGATTGGAATCCAGCACGAGAAGATTGTTTTCTTTATTGACGGAGTTGATCAGGAGTCTGACTTGGTGCCCCTTGAGCCTCGCATTCACCAGTCCGGGATTGAGGATCGCAAACCACAGGGCGGCCCCCTTGTTCTTGTTCGGCAAACTACGAAAGAGAGAATCATCGGGCGATCCACCATGTCCGGCGGATTTCGTTTCGGTCACTTCCGAAAAGATGTAGACCGTCCCACCCAAATCGGTCCAGAGGTTCAAGGGGATTGCAGTGTCTGTCAAAGAGAACTGCACCATGCCCCGTGTCGCCGCACTATCATTGGGCAGCTGCGTCCCCCCCACATCTTCGTTAAAAAACGCCGCCACACCAAGGGGCTGGTCGAATGGGGCACACCCGCGTACTTCTCGGTCCAGGAACCGGGTGGTCGAAGCCGGGGCTGCCGGGTTCACCGCTCCCCTGAGCCAAGCACTCCGCATGATGAGGGCCGCAGGCTCGGGCGCTCCAGCATGAGGATTTGAAAGGTTGTTGGCCGAACTCCCAAGTATTGATGGACCAGAAGTATTTCCAAAGAAAAAGAGATTACGACGTGCATTGTTCGTCGTGGCCGCCTGAAAACTTGCGACCAGCGAGTCTTTGACTGAGCTGATTTCCACCCCCTGAACCATTGGGGGGATGAAGTGAAAGTAGTGCTCAAGTATCTGCGTCGCAGACAGTCCTTGCGCCGCAAGGGCGATGAGTCCCTTTTGACTAAGACCTATTTGATTGGTCCGATTGTCACCCCCCGGCTTTCGGAGCCCAGTTGCAGCATCAAGGGGGTAGATTGGGCTTGCGTATTCTGGGCTCGGCTCCACTCGGTCCTGTGCGACCCATCCTCCCCCACCTGTGACGTTACAGTCTGCACTAAGTCCCTGGGATGTCACATCGACGAACGGCAGGGAGACCGGCTGGTCATCACCGCGAGTTGCCACTGGGAAACTCGCCGTCTGAAATGGAGAATTGGGGTCTCCAAATATGAATTTCCATGCGACATCCGTAAATGCCCCATCACTTCCCGGCAAGATAGGATCACCAAAGACAAAATGCTCTCCCGATCCGGTTCTGGGACTCCCGCTTGAATCCTGGAACGCCGCAAGGACAAGAGGAATTGCTCCCGCCCCCTCCACGACAAGAGCTGATTGCCCGCCTGGGAGGGAAACGATCGGCGGAGGTGTCGCTCCGGGATTCCCGGTCCCCGCCATCAAAGAGAGCAATTCATTCAGCTCGGCGCGTTCCTGTGCTTGAAACGCCTCCCGCCGCCTCGCGTCACGAACATTTACGGGGATGATCGAGGTCGGAATCCTCTGAGCGACGTCAATTTCGCCGAGAGCGACCGAGGCCAGGAACTGACGCATCGTCATGACAATAGATCCGTTAAATTTTGTCAGACTTGGCCGCCCGGACTCCTTTTCACTCGGATTCGTGGAGCCCAAATAAGCCATGAACGGCTGGACTTTGACAAATGCCGGCATCGTCAAGATCGAACCGCCCGTCTTCGTCAGCGTGGTTGAAGGATGAGAGAACTGCAGGCGAGAAGACGCAAGCGCACTGGACGACCAGAAACTAAGGAACAGCACTGCGAAGCCGCGAGATCCTGACATCGGTCTTGGCACGGATTCGAATTACCCCTCGCTACTTGATGTGAACCCAGCGCTCAATATAGTCTCCGTTGGGAGATCGGACATAGAGTTCATCTCCAACGGGAATGCCGCCAACCTCAGGCGGCAGAATAACCCAGCAGCGAAGCTTATCGTGCTTGTCGTAGAAGGCATAGGCACCCCGGCCGCGCTCGGCCTTGATCGCCTTATCGTCGAGGATCGCCCAGGAGAGGTTATGCGGATTCATGATCGAAACATCCAACACGATTTCCCCATTCGGGCCGATCTGGACCAGTTCAGCGTTCAGATTCAGATATGAATGCGCTGGATGGTCCACGTCTGGCAGATCCGGTCGGAACCAAGGCAAATTGTCGACACGTAAATGTCTCCCTGCCAAGGCCTTGGTTCGGTGCACTCGCCTCGCATGGATTTCGGCGCCATCAGGATGGTTGAAGTCAGGATCCTGGACCTTCAATTTGACCAACCCTTGCTTCACGTTGTCATCGCTATACTCCGCTATCAGGTCATCCAACGTCAGAAAGTCATCTGGATTTGCGGTCGAGCTGGGTTTGACCCTCGCGACCAGCTTTCCCTGATATCCTCCCGATATCTCTCCTGCAATCGTTCCGTCGTGGATGGCCAATCTGATTCGCCCCAATCCATTTGGAAATCTGGTCTGTGCATCAAGGATTTGCTGCCAAGACCACCTTCCGATTTCCCTTCCATTCTGATCGAATCCGATGATCTCGGGTCGCGCATGAGCGGGGAACATGGGAGAAGTTCCACCAGGAACCACGTACAGATTCTTGTTCTCGGCCACGAGCAGATATCCAAGTCCCGTCGGCAGGGTTCGGCTCCATGACACTCCGTCGATCAGCCGTCGGCACGTCAAAACGAGAACAGGAAGCTCGCCTGCGTCACGATTCCGCTCGACCTGCCCGAGGTAGGCAATGCTGTCCCCCAAAGAAACCAGCGACTCCACGTCGGCACCTCTCGGAATCGGATAGCGTGTCAGCGGAACCAATGGCTCCGGCCCGCCGCTTTGCGGCAGCCCCAAGTCGTCCAACCAGGCAATCCTTGGATCCAAGTCCGCTGGACGTCCGGTGCCCGTCCGTGAGGGACCGATTGACGCCGTCCACGGATCGGGCCTCGGCGCACTCCTCCCTGTCGAGGATCGTGAGAGCGGCACTGTCTTCAATGAAAGCTTCGGCGCTGGCTTGACCGATCCGGTTGAGGTGCGGCTCGCAGCCGACCATGCGGAACCCGCAACGACCAATCCGACAGCGAGGATCCGCCCACTCAGGTGACGCATTCCAGCCTCCCTGTCAATCAGTTTCAATTTCAACGCTCGTATGCTTAGTGTGCTTCACGATTTTCCCCGTGGGAGCAAACGCCTCGGTTTCCGTCTCATCGGGAAAATCGACTCCATCGTGTCTCCCGATACTCTTCACGGTCGTCCGAGACACGCAATCTCCCTTCTCGTTGTAGTGCTCGATGATGAGCGGCTGTCCGGTTGAGGCATCAACTGTTTCTTCCCGTCGGGCATACAGCTTGGCTTTCCCCTTTGGAACGAAGACCAAACCCTTCCTTGTTCCGAACAGATTGTCCCTCCCCTTTGCCCGCTGAATATCGAAACGTTGCCGCTCGGTCGAGGCATCGCCACCCTGGCGCTCAGAGAGCTGATCAAAGAACTCCTGTGCATTGGCAGGAAGAGTGCGGGACACCCACTGTCCATTCCGGGCAAGGAAGCTGAAGTGACCACTTTCGACCCTAAAATGCATCGGAATGGGATCAACCAACTCCACGTCGGCATCCATGCGATGCAAGGGGTCAGGATGCTCCCGGTTCTGCACGAGGAGCGTGTAGCGCATGTGGCTTGTCGTCGTGTGCCGTGGATTCCCATTTCGGGCAGGCCGATCGATGGTTGACTCAACTTCCGCATGAATCCGCTTGACGTGGGCCATATTCTGGTGCCGCTTGGCGAGCAAATCATCCACCTCGTCCGCGCTGGCCCCGGCGGAGGCGAGGAGCAGGATGAAGGTGGCGCCCGCGATGCGGGCGACCTTCGCCCAGCAATCCATCAGAGCCCCCCCCGGCACATGGGCGCAAAGCTAACACGCGGAACGCTGCACCGTCAAGGCCGGGAATGTTGAAGATATTGCTCTTGCGAGTCTCCATTGGTTCATAGACAGACGCTGCTAGTGCAAGGGGTGTGCCATGTAGTGGAGGTGAAAAAAGCTTTCAGGAGAGGGTGGAGGCTGTCGAGGGTGCGGTGCAATCACGACACCCCTGCGGCGAAGTCGCCGCACTTGGGAGCTGAGGGAAACGCCCGATTCGCCTGCCGGTTGGTCGCCTCGGGCCCTAAGTTTGGCTCTTACGCGATCCCCGGCGTCCTTATCCTGCGCTGGAAAAGCCTCGTCCAGCCCCCGGGGCAGAATCGAACACGAGAAAGTCCGGCCGCGATTACTTCTTGCCGTGCGTCGAGCCTTGCCCGTTTCCTTGTCCGGCCCCGTCACGGCCTTCACCCTGACCATGGTCCCGCACACCGTGATTGGTGTGATCTCCCGAGCCTCCCGCAGAGCCGCCGGAGCCCCCATCGGGGGAACCGGCACCCGGGGAGCTGGCCAGTCCACCGGCTCCGCTTCCGGAACCCGACGAAGCTCCGCCTGCAGCTCCCGCAAAGGTGCGCCCACCCAGGCCGCCCTCATGATCATCCTCCTCCGGACCGGGAATCGTCAGGGGGATTCTCCGGCGGTCAACGACGCCGGCTGTTTCGGCCACGAGGATCACCATGTACCGGCCAGCAGGCTGCCGGACGCCTTCGCCGTCCCGGCCGTCCCACCAGACGGCGTTGGGTCCCGCCTGTCCGCCGGCCCTCGCCTCGCCCGATTTGAAGACCGGTGTCACGAGTCGGTTGCTGCGCACATCGGCGACCGCCCACGCGACACTCGCGTTACGGCGAAGATCATAGTCCAATCTCCCGACGAACAAGCCGCCGGGGATGGCCGGTGGCGCCACCGTGGCCGACCGGATCAACGCCCCCGCACCCGCCGCGAGCGAGGGCGCCGCCGCGCTGCCGTCCAGGAAGAGCGCCATGACGGACTCGGAGACCCCGCCAATCTGGTCCTCCACCACCAAGCGGACGGAATAGAACCCGGCGGTGAACCCTGCCGTCTTCCAGGATCCGAGCGGACCGTTCCAGACCGGGACTGCGGACTCCACCAGGACCGTCACCCCATCCGGTCCGCTGATCTCAAGCCGATAGCTCTTGAAATAGGCATCCGCGGCCCGTCCCGTAAACGTGAGCGTCTCACCGATGAAGACCGACGCCGTGACTACCGGTCCGAGCAGCTCCGCGCGCGGCGCGGTCTCGTCCACAGGATCGGCGGGCACGGCGATGACCCGCCGACCGTGATTATTGTCAGTGTCGGCAGCGTACAGATGAGTCCCGCCCTGGTCCAGGGCCAGGGCAGACGGATGCCGGAATTCGCCATCGGCGGTTCCCTGCTCCCCGATTTCCTCAAGGAAGGTGCCGTCGAGGTTGAACTGCTCGATGCGGTTTCTGGTTGGATCTGACACGTAAATCGCCGGCGGCGTCGAGGCCAGACTGACGGCCACCCCGGTGGGTTGCTTGAGCCCCCCGCCGGGGGCATCTTCGCCGGTGAGCACGAAACGCGTGGTGCCATCCGCCGCGAAGGCCTGGATGCGGTCGTTTCCGGAATCGGCGATCCAGAGCACGCCGGCATCGTCGACACAAATCTGAGCCGGACTGCGGACCATCCCGGGTGCGGTCCCCTCGGTCGCGATCATCCTCAGAAAGATCCCATCGGCCTCGAATTCCTGCACCCGATTATTGCCGGTGTCGGAGACCCAGAGATGCCCGTCAGCGTCGAAGGCCAGCCCGCCCGGCTGCCGGAGCTTTCCGACTGCCTTTCCGGGCCCGCCGAACGACGTGAGATACGACCCGTCCTCATCGAAGATTACAATTTCATTGCGCATCCGGTCGGCGACGAAGAGGCGACCATCCTCCGCTTCAGCGAGCGCCACCGGCGCCACCAAGTCGCCCGGCAGCGTCTTGCCGGAATGCGGCTCGCCGATCACGCTCAGGGGGTGCGCCAACGCATCGAGGCGGACGACACGATGCATGCCGGTATCCACCACGTACACGAAGCCGGCCCGATCGCGGGCGATGCCCTCTGGGTGGAGGTGCTCCGAATACGCGAAGGTCCGCCACCACCAGCTCGGTATTTGCGAGTTGAAGTATTGGGTACGGGCCTTGTTGTTATTGAAGAGGAGAATCAATTCATAGGCATCCCGCGAGAACCCGGCCGTGTCCTTGACTCGCAGCCTGAAGACGATGGCGCCCTGCTTCGTCAGAATTTTTTGACTGAAGAACCCGAATCCGCAATTTGAAGCCAACCCTCTGGCTGTCGTGCCACTCAGGCCGGTCGGTGAGAAAACTATCCCGTCGTATGAGAAATCAATGTTCCATGAAAGCAGAGTTCCGGGAGCGTCAGCATATGCCAGACCGTAGAACTGCAGGTTGCCCGAGTGCCGCAGTGCCGCATGCAGGCCGAAGGGAATGGCCAGCGCCTCCTTCGTAAACCAGCTATCCTTGCCGGCTGTGGTGATCGCACGGACAGCGTAGTAATAACCGGCACCCGTCGTGATACCCATGTCCGAATAGGAATTGGTGAGGGAGGACCCTGCAAACTTGATACGTGGGTTTCCAAGCTTATTGTGCCAAAGTTGGCCTTCCAGACCCTGGACGTGCTGGGCAGCGTACTGGGGCCCCTCGCCCCACGCGTGCTCCTCACTCATCCGGTAGACTTCGTAGCGCGCCACGGGCGACTTTGAGGCGGCGGGTGGATTCCATGTGAGATCCACCCGGTTGTACCCGAGGGACACCTGGAGATTGGACGGCGGATCGACGCTCCTCGGCCCATACACAAAGCCGCCATGCACGAAAAGTTGATCGTTCGCGATCGCAATTCCACCTGGCGCCCCAATTCCACCCAGAGACGCCCCTCCACGTTCATCCGGGGTCCAAATGGTGTCCCCGGAGGCAAGATCCTCCGTCGTGACGAATCTCGGGGAGCTGACATCGGTTCCGAAACGATACATAAACCCGTTCCCTTCAGAACCGACTCCACCGCTTTGCCCGAAATATCGTCGCGAGCTTATGCTGCCGAGGAGTCCGCCGGTCGCTTGGTCAAACTGACTCGGCACTGTTTGGTCACCTGAAAAACCGACGCTCCCGGCCTTTTCAACACAGTTCGCCAGATAGGAATTGATTCCACCTGTTGGTGCAAGCTGGCCGAAGAACATCCGCGTCCCATAAACCCGAGAGTTTGCCAGTGCGTCTATGTTGAGACCCGTCTTCGACCACGTCCAGGTTCCGGTCATGGCATCCACGGCGACGGATCCGATAGAGCCGGGCCCAGAGATGCCCAATTTCACTGGCGCGTAAAACAGTCGCCCGTTGTCGTAGGCCAATCGAACCACATTACCCGGAATCGGCTTGGTCCACACCAGCGCGCCGGTGAGGGCATTCAAGGCCCGGATCTTCACGGGCTGAACAGTGCCAAACACGGTGTTCAGCACGTAGACCAATCCGCCGCCCACGACGGGGGGACTGCTTGACGAGCCGAATCCCGACTGCCAGAGGATCGCCCCCGTCGTCAGACTGTAGGCGACCGTTCCGCCGCCATAGAATCCGGTCACAAACAAGGTCGACGAATCGATCGAAAGAAGACCGGGATTTCCGGCCGTCGGATTTCCGGTAATTGGATTGTAGAAGCGAATCTGCGCACCGGTCGCGAGGTCGTACCCGCGGATCCCACCACCGACTCCGTTCGGAGTCGCCAGTGAGACAACAATCTGTCCTTCGCCGGCGGCCATGAAACCCGGGAATACAGGACCGCTCTTCCTCCAAATGATGGTTCCGGTCGCGTTATCTCTCGCAACGAGATCGAACCGCGGTGAGAAGACACCCGGCACTTGTGGTTGCGGAGGCCCAGGAGGGACCTCGAGCCAGTAGGAACGCGCGCCCACGACGATCGGAGAATGGGCGCGGGTGATCGTCGCAGTCCACATCAATTCAAGCGGCGGCGTGAGCCCTGTCGGGCAGCTCTGCGCAAATGTGTGCTGAGCATCGTGCCCCCACATCGGCCAGTCGCCGCCTGGATTCAAAGTCAGGCAGCCGGAGGGCGTGACGGGCGGCGCGCACTGCTCGCCCCCCACCACCACCATCCCCCCGTTCGTCGCCACGCCCGCCGCAAAGTCCACCGGCACCGGCAGCGGCCCTGACCCAAACCCCTCGTCCTCCACCGTCCCCAGCGGCCGCGCCGCCACCGTCGCGCCACCCGCCAGCATCGTGTGCGTCACCCCCAGCGAGTTCACCAGCCCCGACACCAACCCCCGCCGCGGCGTCCCCATCGTCCCCGTCACGCCCCACGTGGTCAGATCCCCGCTGCTCACAAACTCGATGTCCGCCACTTCGCCCGCCCCGTTCGCCCCGCCGTAGACCGTCAGCGCCACGAACCCCACGCCCGTGGTCCCCACCACCGTCCCCGTCGCATTCATCCGCGCGTTCACCAGCTGCGGCACCGGCGTCGCGCTCCCGTACGCTGCCGGCATCACCCCGCCCGCCGCTCCTCCCACCCAGCTGTTCGTCACCGGGTCATAGATGTTCACCTCGTTCGTCGCGATCGGCGACCCCGCGGTCCCCGTCGCCCCGCCGATCGCCCACAGCCCCGTCCCCGGATCGCTCAGCAGCAGCACCCCCGCCCGCGCCGTCGGCAGCGGCGGCAGGGCCGTCCACGTGTTCGTCGCCGGGTCGTACGCATCCACCTGCGCCGAGGGATTCCCGCCTGCATCCCACCCTCCGGCCACCACCACCCGTCCCCCAAACTCCGCCACCCCCACCATCCGCCGCGGCGTCGCCAGCGTCGTCGCCACCGTCCACGTCCCCGTCCCCGGACACGCCGACCCCGCCGCCGGCAGCGCCAGCGCCATCACGTCCGGCCGCAATGCCCCCGCCGCATCCCGACCGCCCGCCACATACACCACCTGGCTCCCCGCCACGCCCACCACCATCGCCGCCCCCGCCTCGCTCCGCCCCTCGCCCGCCGGCAGCGACGGCCCCGCGCACCACCCGTTTGTCGCGTCGCTGAAATACTGCACCCCCGTCCCATACACCGGGTCCACCGCCACGCCCGTCGCACACGTCGCCGGTCCCGGAGGGGGCACTGGCGTGACGGGCGGCGCGCACTGCTCGCCCCCCACCACCACCATCCCCCCGTTCGTCGCCACGCCCGCCGCAAAGTCCACCGGCACCGGCAGCGGCCCTGACCCAAACCCCTCGTCCTCCACCGTCCCCAGCGGCCGCGCCGCCACCGTCGCGCCACCCGCCAGCATCGTGTGCGTCACCCCCAGCGAGTTCACCAGCCCCGACACCAACCCCCGCCGCGGCGTCCCCATCGTCCCCGTCACGCCCCACGTGGTCAGATCCCCGCTGCTCACAAACTCGATGTCCGCCACTTCGCCCGCCCCGTTCGCCCCGCCGTAGACCGTCAGCGCCACGAACCCCACGCCCGTGGTCCCCACCACCGTCCCCGTCGCATTCATCCGCGCGTTCACCAGCTGCGGCACCGGCGTCGCGCTCCCGTACGCTGCCGGCATCACCCCGCCCGCCGCTCCTCCCACCCAGCTGTTCGTCACCGGGTCATAGATGTTCACCTCGTTCGTCGCGATCGGCGACCCCGCGGTCCCCGTCGCCCCGCCGATCGCCCACAGCCCCGTCCCCGGATCGCTCAGCAGCAGCACCCCCGCCCGCGCCGTCGGCAGCGGCGGCAGGGCCGTCCACGTGTTCGTCGCCGGGTCGTACGCATCCACCTGCGCCGAGGGATTCCCGCCTGCATCCCACCCTCCGGCCACCACCACCCGTCCCCCAAACTCCGCCACCCCCACCATCCGCCGCGGCGTCGCCAGCGTCGTCGCCACCGTCCACGTCCCCGTCCCCGGACACGCCGACCCCGCCGCCGGCAGCGCCAGCGCCATCACGTCCGGCCGCAATGCCCCCGCCGCATCCCGACCGCCCGCCACATACACCACCTGGCTCCCCGCCACGCCCACCACCATCGCCGCCCCCGCCTCGCTCCGCCCCTCGCCCGCCGGCAGCGACGGCCCCGCGCACCACCCGTTTGTCGCGTCGCTGAAATACTGCACCCCCGTCCCATACACCGGGTCCACCGCCACGCCCGTCGCACACGTCGCCGGTCCCGGAGGGGGCACTGGAACGGAAAGGGCGACTGAGGACAGGGCACATGCGCAGATGGAAACCAGGAGGATGGATGTCTCGCGACGGAACCGACGATCAGAGGACGTAACGAGCATAGGCGCAACCCTAACACTCGGAAGAAAGTAAAGTCAAGGGAATTACTATTGAAACTGCTGTTCTCGCGACATGATCTTGCGCAGCCGCCCAGGTGGGTGATGGTCAGGGAGGAACGTCCCACCCTGTGATATGCGTTACAATCAAGCTCTATCAACAGATTCTCATGGGCCAGAATATGCGTAGGGGGGTGGGCGGCATGTCTGCCATGGTTGGCAAAGGGCACCAGAAGATGCCGCTATACTCCTTAACATAATGAAGCGGGCGATCGGGAAGACAGCGGCCGGCGTGGGCTGGGCCGTCCGGATCGCCGCGGGCGTAGCGCTGGCGGGCTGCCTCCTGCTGCTGCCCCTCATCATTCTCAATCTCACCCAGCACGGGCCGCTGGCGCGGCTCACGTTCCGGAAGGTGACCCAGCTCGGCTGGCTCCTGGGCGCGGTGTTCGTGCTGGCGCGGCCCCGGCCGGTGAAGTACTTCCGCGAGGTCGCACGCAAGGCCGCCCGGGTGCTCGGCCACCCCCGGGCCTTCCCGATCACGGCGGCGGCAATGCTGGTGGTGATGGTGGGCGCGGCGCTCACCGAATACCTCTCGTTCAATGCGTGCTCGGACGACTTCGGGATGATGGACGAGCCGCTGGCCGGCCGGGGCGGCGGGCCGTTCATGTTCACCGCGGTGTTCGGATACGGGCTCCTCCAGCAGCACTTCTATCCCTCGATGGTCCTGCTGATGCCCCTGCGCCGGCTCGTGGACACCCCGCTCGTCACCGTGCTGGCCCAGGCCTTGTTGATGTGGGCGGCGGCCTTCCCGCTGCGGGCGCTGGTGCGGCGCAAGGGGCTCCCGGCGTGGCTCCCCGCCTTCGCCTGCCTCATCGTCTTGAACCACCCGATCGTGACCCGGTCGCTCATCTACCTCGTCCATCCCGAGACCGCCGAGCCCTTGCTGGTGCTCACCGCGCTGTGGGCGGTGCACACCCGCCGGACTCCCCTGTACTGCCTCGCGGTCGCGCTCCTGCTGGGCATCAAGGAAGACGTCGGGCTGTACATGGCGGGATTCGGAGTCTACCTCGCGGTGGCGCACGGCCGGTGGCGGCTGGGCGCGATCACCGCGGGCGTGGCGCTGGCGTGGCACGTCTTCGCGGTCCATGTCGGGATGCCGTACTTCGGCGCGGTGCCCGGCGAAGTCCGGTTCTTCGGGCGGTGGAGCCACTGGGGCGCGACCAATGCCGGCGTGCTGGTCGGGTGGGCCACGCACCCGCTCGAGGTGCTCCGGATGCTCACCGGCAGCCAGCAGGTGCTCCTGTTCGCCGGCCTCGGCTTCCTGCCGTTCATCACGCCGTGGGGCTGGCTGGCGTTCGCGGCGCCGTGGCTGGTGAACGCCACCAGCGGGCTGGGGGTGCAGGCCACGTACGAGAACTACTACGGCATCCCGGTCGTGGCCTTTGCCCTGGCCGCGGCCGTGGACGGCGTGCGCAGTCCCGGCTTCAAGCGGCTGATGGCCAGCCCGCTGGCGCCCCTGGCGGCGGCCGTGGTGGCCTTCCTGAACATCGCGCACCAGCCCTTCGAGCCGATCCCCCGTAACCGGGCGGCGGTGCTGGCCGAGGTGGCGAAGGTGCCGCACGGGGAGCAGGTGCAGGTGATTCCCGCGCTGTATTCGTACGGCGGGTATTGGGAGGGCAAGACGCCCATCTCCTCGAGCCGCACTTTGCAGCGGCCGCTGGCGGACCGGTGGATCATCCTGCGCGACGGCCCGACCACCTGGCCGTACCAGCCGGGCGAGCCGACCCGCATCGCCCACCGGCTCATCGCATCGGGCCGGTACCGGGACCTCTCCACCACCCCCGGCGTCTTTATCCTGCGCCGGAAGTAGGGTTCCCGGCCGGCGGGGCCAGGCGGCTCAGTGTACGGGGATCGGCCCGAGAAACACGACCTTCCCGGGGAAAACCCGGACCTGATCAAACGTAAGCCTGGGTTTCGTCAGGGCTTCGGGCGCGAAAATATCAAGGTTCGGCAAACGCCCGATCCACAATGACGGGATCCGGATATCCAGAAGGCCCCACCCTACCCCGGTCCACCAGAGCTGCAGACCGCCATGCCAATGCGCAAGGACCGCGCCCAATCGGAGCGGAACTCCCCACAGGCGGCCCGCAAGGACGATTCGGTCCTTTTCGAGGACCAGATGGGGATCACGCAGGCGTCCCAGGAGGGACCGCAGCGGCCGGGAGAAGATCCGCACCCCGGCAGCGTGCGGATGGGCGCCCACGCCCCGGATCAACAGGTCGAGGTCCGCTTCGGCAATCGAGCCTCTCCCCACCCTGACCCGTTCCATCGTCCACCCGGTGGCCGACGCGCTGAGGCCGACCCTCTCCCGGACCCGGCCCAACCCCACCGCCAGGTCCGAGACCGGCAGGTCCAGGTCAACGCCGTCCGCGTGCAGGATCACGTGGGCGCGCTCGGCATTGAAGCCCGCGAGGAGGGTTCCGTCCCGCCACATTCCGAGTGACACCTCCAGCCGGGAAGCGCCCAGTTGCGACCTGAGCATCCCGGCAAGATTCCTCCGGAGAAGCTCCCGATCATGGATCTCATTACGGCGCAGGAGCACCTCGGCCGACCCGTCCGCCAGCGGCCACCGCTGGAGCTCGCTATACAGGCGATCGGTCACGTGCGGCCGGGTGGACCGGGTGACCGCGAAGTCGGCCAGCCCCGGCCCCTCGTCCTGCGGCATGACGTGGACTCCGAGCCCCAGCCGGGCCAGCTCGAACTCGAAGGTGTGCTGGTTGAGGTCCGCCTCCTCGGCATTCACGACCAGCTCCGCGCCGGGCCACGCCCGGACGGCCAGCTCCTTGGCCACCTCCGCGTGGGGCCACGCCGCGTCCGACGGCGGCGCCACCCGGACCGCGACCACCACGAACTGGACCGCGGCCAGCGCCGTCAGGCCCCACGCAGCCCACCGCCGCCTCGCCGGGGCGGTGATCCACTGGACCGCCGCCCCCACCCCCACCAGGATGAAGGGCAGCGCCGGCATGAAGTACCGGGGCTGCTTGTTGCGCAGGAGGGTCACGATGACCAGCGGGACCACGACGGTCCACGCCCACCGGCGGGTCGCGGGCGCCCGCACCAACGCGACCGCCCCGGCCACCGCGAGCAGGACCGCGGGCCACCCGATCATGGAGGGCAACGCGACCGGGTAGAACAGGATCGCGCCCCAGCTCGCCAGCGGCGCGTCCACGATGTCCGATCCCGTGTATGCCGCGTGGAAGAGGGCGTGCCGGAGGAAGTTGAAGTTCGGCAGGTACCACCCCGCGCACACCACGAATCCCAGCGCGACCGCCTTGGCGGCAACCCCCCGGCGTGCCCGGGCCCCGGCCCGGGAGCCGGCCAGGCTGAGCGCCAGCGGGGCGAGCGTGTAGAAGGGGAAGGTCCACTTGACCAGCATCCCCAGCCCGATCAGGACCCCGACCCCCACCCACCGGCGGCCGCGCCACGGCGACTCGCCCAGCGCCCACGCGGTGGCCGCGACCAGCGCCGCCAGCGGCATGTCGTACATGAACTGGCGCGACTCCCGGGCGACCAGCGGCGCTCCCACCACCAGCGCCGCCCCGGCCAGCGCGGCCAGCCGATCGCCCCGGTGCACCGCCAGCCCCAGCCTGTAGGTGGCCGCGAGCAGGAGGAGCAGGAAGGGCAGCATGGCGGTGGTGAACCCGTCCGCGGTGTTGCCACACACGCCGCCCGCCGCCGCACCCACCAGCGCTACCAGCGGCGGGTAGTACCGGTGCTCGTCGGAGAAGTGCACCACCCGCTCCCGCCACGTCATCCGGCGGTAGTGCTCCGCGGAGGTCAGGTGGACCGACTGGTCCCAGGCCTGCGGCCGGTGGTCGGCGCGCAACCACCAGAGGTCGGTCGCCACGGCCACCGCGCCCACGGCCACCAGCCCGAGCAGCGCGCGGGTACGGGGGGTCATGCGGTTCATCTTATGGAACGCCGGGCGCCGTGGGCCGGGTCCGGTCCTGCCGCAGCCGGTACGGCGTCCCGAACGTGTACCGGGGGTCCGGCGTCCGGGCCAGCCCCTCGCTGCGCTCGGGTCTGCCGAGGCCGGCCAGGCCCCCCACACCGCCACCCAGTGAGAACACCTCGAGCACCAACTCCTGGCGCTCCTGATGCTCGCGGGTGCGCACGTACCGTACCCCCACCGCGCCCTCGAGCAGCGACCCGAACTCAAAATTGCTGATCTTGACCTCCGCCAGCGCCTCCGCCCCGTACGCGTACTGGGTCCGCGCCGCGTCCCCCGCGGCCAGGTCGAAGAACGCACCCAGCGAGAGGTCCTCCAGGTACCCGCTGAACCACCAGATACCCTCGCGCAGCGGGATGAGCGGCGCCGTGAAGTCGACGGCCGCCTCCGCGCCCCGCCCCGCGGCCAGCCCGTCCTGGTAGCCCCGGATGCGCGCGAAATCCGAGTCGGGGTTGTCCCGGTCAGCGAACCCCGCCCCCTGGACCAGCACCCGGCTCATATAGATGTATTGGTCCAGCACCCCCTGCCCGACCACCCCCGTGCGGTCCACGGCCGACCCCCAGCCCTGCCGCTCGAACGGCACACTCGCGCCCACCGAGAGCGCCGTCCCCGGCCACGAGAACGCCGTGAGCACATACGGATCGCCTTCCCGCCGGTTCCGGTCGTCGAACGCGCCCGCGTGCGCGCCCACCGCCAGCTCCGAGAGCCCCGGCGAGAGCCGGAGCACCAGCGGGTACGCCACCGCCCCGTCCCAGGACGGCGTGCCGAGGGTCGAGACCGAGGCGGCCGCCTCCAGGGGCGGCGCGGGGGTCCCCACCGCGCTCGCCGAGACCGCCGGCCGGTGGTCCCGGAAGTCCCACGCCGGGATGAGCGCGTAGTTGAAGACGTGCCCGATCGCGTCCGCACCCCCGAACGCAATGCCTGCGATCCGGCCATCCAGGCTGGCGAACGGCATGTGTAGCGCGGTGGGCGCAAGCGTCCGCAGATCATCCCCGAATCCGCCGCGCGCCACCCGCGTGCGGTCCACGGGAGCCACCGGCGGGGTGATCGGCCGATTGTCCGGCACCGCCACCGCCGCCGGGGTGCGCGGCTTGCGGTAGAGGTCGTTGCCCGCCGCGGTCAGCCCCACGTAGTAGAGGGTTCCGGCCGCGGCATCCACCGCCGGCCAGTTGGCATACCCGCCCCGGGTCAGCTCATAGACCGTCCCGCTCGCGGGATCCAACTCCTTGATGCCATAGCTCCCCTTCCAGTTCGCCATGAAGACCACCCGGTCCCCGACGAGCGCCGGGTGCGCCTCCACCCACGGCGTGTCGATCAATGGGGTGACGGTCCCCGTGGCAGGATCCAGCCGGTACAGCGAGAACTGGCGCCAGTCCGGCCGCGCCGTCACCACCACCTGGTGGTCGTCGGCGGCGAACTCGTCCACCTGCATCGCCAGCGAGGCGAGCCGGGTGTGCTGCTGTGACGCCAGGTCGTAGGCGAAGAGGTCCGACCCGAATCCGTCGGTGCGGTCCACGGAGTACACCACCCGGCCGTCGGGCAGCACCCCGAACCCCCGGATCGGCCGCCGGAACAGCTCCCGGTCCCGCCCCGACGCCAGGTCGTGCGCGCGCACGATGCTGGTGAACCCGTACCCCAGTGACGCGACGTTCGCGTGGCCGCCCTCGATCTCCGTGACGGCGTAGTACAGGACGCCCCCGCGCACCGCGAGCCCCGCATGGATCCCGGTGGTCGTCCCCACCAAGATCCGCTCCTCCCCGGTCCGGAGGTCCCGCGCCCAAATCTCATTGAAGGCATCCGCCGCGAACGCGCCGGTCTTCTGGACGTAGGACCGGACATAGAACAGCGTGCCGCCGTCCACCGTGAGGCTCTCGATCGTCCAGCCGTGGGACGTCACCTTCTCCCCGTCCATCTTCCAGTCCTGGAACCGGCCCGAGCACGACCGCGACCACGCGTACCAGAGGTCCGGGATGGACTTCCCGTAGACCTTCTCCGCCGCCAGATCAATGCCCCACCCCGGCACCAGCGGCGAGAGGTACGCCAGCAACGACCGGTCGTGCCGGTGGTAGAACGCGGCCAGCTTCTCCGGCCCGTAGGTCCTGGCCAGCCACCCCGTGAATTCGGCGCCCGCCAGGTAGTAGTAGTCCAGCGGATACGCCACCGGAGCGAAGGTCGCCTGCATGAGGTCGGGGAACTCCCCGTTGCGCAGCCCCGCTGCCAGGTACGCGTCGAAGAACCCGTCGTTCAGCCGGCCGCTGTACGGCGAGTACGAGGACTCCTCGTACACCGCCAGCCCCTCCGCCATCCACGGCGGCACCCACCAGCTCGGGTTGAGCAGCGACCCACCGAACCACGCGATCCCCCCGGGAATCCCGCCCCGGTACGTGAGATGGAGCATGTGGGTGTACTCGTGGATCGTGAGCCCCGCCCACCAATTCTCCTCCGGCAACAGCCCCGCCCCCGGCGCCGAGGTGTACAAGTGGATGTTCATGTTGACCGGGTCTGTCCCGCCGTTCGAGATCGTGCCGGCCTCGTCAATCACGATCGGCACCCGCTCCCGGTGGCTGTCCGTGAGCTTCTCCACCTGCGGCCGGGTCCACTCCAGCGCGTCCAGCGCGGCCCACGCCTCCGGCTCATGGCCGTCGGCATAGAACACCGTGAAGTGCTCGGTCTTGAGCGTCCGCCATCCCGCCGCGGCAGGAGCCGTCCAGCACAGCCACACTGCGAGCGCCAGCCGCTTCAACGAGACGCGCCAGCGGCCAGGGTATGGGCCTGAACCAGGTTCGATCGGGCGGCCGCGAGCGCGGCCGGGGCCAGAGGGAGGCGGCAGGCCATACGCAGCACCACCTCGGCCTCGCGGTACCGGCGCTGGGCCATAAGGCGGAGACCCTGGATCGTGTACGCCGCGCCCAGGTCCACGCCGGCACGGAAGGAGCGCAGGTCCCACTTCCCCGCGTCCACGAACCCGCGCAGCCGCAGGTGCGGCAGCGGCCGGACGACCTCATTCGCCCGGGCCGCTAGCTTGGGATCCGTGAACACCTCGTACCCGGTGCCGAACGGAGCGATCAGGTCCTGCGGCATGGTGGGCAGCAAGTCGGCCGTCACGAAGCACCGCCGCTGCGGATTGGCCGCCGCCAGCCGCGGGATGTAATTGCCCGCGTAGTCATGCATCCCCCGCGGCCCCACGTAGCCGAGCGGTGGGAAGACGACATCGGGTGAGTGCTTCGCGAACCCGTCGTGCGTTGCCACCCCGCACAGAAACTGCACCGGGAGCACCCGGATATCCGGCCGGAAACCGCAGACCTCGTGCAGATAGGTCAGCGTATTGGCCTGGTCATCCTCCGAGCAGCAGATGATCGCGCCCTTGGGCAGCGGCGCCGCCTCGTTCCACGCCAGGTCCCACGGCAGGTAGTGGCCGTCCCGCGGCGAGTGGTTCCACGACGTAGCAAGCGGCCAGAAGGCCAGCAGCCCGGTCAGCGCCAACCACCGCGACCGCTTGGTCAGCCGGGCCACCCCCACCCCGGCCAGGATCGCCAGAATCATGGTGGAGAAGATGTAATACGGCTCGTTGTGCGGCCGGGAAAAGGCAAGTGCGAACACCGCGTTCGAACCCAGCAGAACAGCCGCCCCAACCGCGAGACTCAGGTCTTCCATGACGAGCGCCCCGAACCCCACCGCCGAGAGACCGAGGACCGGCCCCAGCTCCGTCCACGGCGCCACGAGAAGCTGATGCACCATCCGTTCCCCCAGCGGCTCCACCGCCTGCCCCGCCACCATGTACGCCCGGTACTGCTTTGCCGTGAGGTAGTCCACGAGTCTTTGGAATGTGTCCGGATTCCCCCAGTTCATCCACGGATTGCGTACTGCCAGCAGGGGCACCACCTCGGCCCGCGCCAGGATCGGCAGGAGTAAGCACAGCATCAGGACAGCAATTCGCCGTCGCGTCAGCCCGAGTCGCACCGAAGCGATGATGGCTGCGGGAACCAGATACAGCCCCATCGGATGGTTGGACACCGCCAGCCCTACTAGCAGCCACACGCCCGCGAAGAGGTGGGCATCCCGCGCCGCCCAGGTTCGGTGAAGGGCACAGAGTCCGAGTCCAAGCAGCAATGCAGCAAGCGGGTACTTGTCTGCAATGGACGCTTGCCAAAAGGCGGTGCGGGAACCTGCCACTGCGACTGCGGCCGCCCACCCCATGCGCGCTCCGCCGATCTCTGCGGCGAGCAGGTAAACCAACGCCGAGATTCCGGCGACACAGAGCGCCGAGAGAATGGAAGTGCGGAATGCTGGGTCTCCGAGTGGAATCGACCATGCAAGGTGTCCGACGAGCGTAGCCCACGTCGAACCGGGGGGGTGGGTCGTTCCCAACTCCGCGGCGGATCCGATTGCCTCCCCCGTATCCTCGAATGAAACGGTCGGCGCGAGCGAACTGGCCAGGCCATGCATGACAAACAGGAAAACGAAGGCGGTGCCGGCCTGCGCTGTCCATGAAACGGTCCGGCCGTTCATGGACCCATTCTAGGTTGTGGAACCGCGAAACCTGCTATCGAACGATGGCCAGTTTCTTGATGATCGAGTCTTCCTTTCCGTCCTGCTTCCGCACCTTGAATCGGCAGAAGTACACCCCGTTGGCGAGGCCCGAGACGTCAAGGACGACGTTGTTCGTCCCCGGCATGACCGTGCCCGAGGCGGTCCTCAGCCGTCGCCCGGTCTCCGTCATCAACTCGATCTCGACCTGCTCGGCAGGAGCCAGCAACTCATAGCGCAGCGTCGCCCGGTCGCCACGGATCGGGTGCGGAACGGCATGGATCCTGGATTCCTCGATGATGTGGCCCTGGAAGTTCACCTTGAACGCGTAATGCGCTGGATTGGACAGGACACCGAGGACATTCTTCACGCTCACATGCAGGTACCATTGCTGGTTTCGGAGTCCGTCAAATCCGAGCTCGCTGGACGTGGTGAATGAGTCTGTTGCGGCAGGAGTCGTCGTCGCATTCCCGTCCAGGATGTAGTGGTACCCCACCAGGGTCGCACTGTCCGGATTGGAGACCGCCAGCGAAAAACGTGGACTGTTGCTGGCGCTTTCCTGTCCCTGTGGATGGGTGGACGACGTGATCGTAACTCCGACACGGCCCTTGTAGCTGATGTTGATGGGATAGTGGCCGACCGCACCAAGATTTCCGGCGTTATCCTTCGCCCGGGCGTGGAACCACCAGGTGCCATCCGGAAGCCCGGAAAATGCCACCGTACTCGACCCGCTGAACGGGCTCGATGCCATCGGGAGGGACGTCGCGAGCGAATCCAGCACGTAGACATAACCGGCAATGTCAGACACCACATCGGTGGAACTCAACGAATCGGCCGCAACCAGGCTGTATACCGGGCTGTCATTTGCGCTGGCGGCAATCGTCGGGTGCGTGGGTGAAGAAATCGCAACAGGATCCGGAACGACCGTGTCCTTCTTGATTGTGAACACCGTCTCCGGGCTGTTGGGATATTCGAGCGGATCTCCCTGCGAAACGAGATGAAATGCATGAATTCCATCCGAAAGCCCCGCCACCGACAGGCCAGTCACAGTTTTTGAAAGGATGTAGGCACTTCCCAGGAGTGCCGTCCCACTCAGGACAGGGGCATCGATTGAGTAGTAGTACGCCCAGACCGGAGCGGGGGTGTCCACCGGCTCTACCCACTGGAGATCTGCCGTTTTGGAGTTGCCCCAGTTTCCGTCGGTGAATTCCGACGAAGTAATCACCGGCGCCTTGGGTGCAATGCCCGGGAACGTGAAGGTGACGCTGTCCAACTGGGGGGATTGGAGCGATCCGTTCTCTGTCATGGTTGCACTGAACTGGATGTACCTGGCCAGGGATGATGTGATCGTGCTCCCCCCCGGAGTTGCGTATGGGACGCTCCAATTGGACCAAGATATCAAGTCGGAGGAAGTGCGAGTCTGAACATCAAGCGACGCGCCCAAGGGAACGCTCTGAATCCAGGAAATCGTCCCTTGAGACAAGGGGACTGTCCCCAAATCAATTGTCCTACTGAGATAGATCGATGTTGCTGGGCCTGTTCGCGTAGAAGAGAAGTTTAAGTAATCAAAGTCTGCATACGAGTTCGTGGTTGCAGTATCTTTCATGTATATTCCTGCGGCTCGCACGTCCCATGAAACAGATGTGCTCCCAATGCTTGTCCAGATTGTCCCGCTCAAGACAAAACCCGAAAGCACATTCCCGATTCTGGTAATCCTAAATGTTGCCGGAGTTGTTCCCGATTTTGAACTCAGGTCGCCGGAGACCCCCCCGGAAGTTACGCGAGTCGTATTCTTCAGCCCCGAGGCTCCCAAGGTAAAGCCGGCACCAAACCAATTGAACTCATCCTGCATAACGAACAACTGAGCAGCACCAAAATCATGAGGAGTGGCGTTAAACTGTATTTGAGTTTCGATTACAAAATCCCCGCTCACTGGCTGGAAGAGCTTGGGCGCAGTATCGGTTCCATACCACCACTCACTGTGAAGTGAGCCGGACACAAGCCTCATGTGATTCGGATTGGAGACTCTTTCATAAAATCCGTTGAGACCTTGAAACGCCCAGTACGAAGGCAATGGATCCGAATTGAGACCTGAATAGGTAAAATCGTCTGAAAAGTTTCTCAATACCAAGATTGAACCGGGTAAAGTAAATGCGTCCGTAATGTGCACACTTCCGAGGAGGAAATCCGACTGAGAATCGACTTTCCAAGTACCACTGGCGTGAAGCTGGACGGGGAGAAGCATGCCGATACAAAGCAAAGCGGCACGAAGATACCCGGATACCAACCTGAAGATCACCCGCCCCCCCTACTGATTCGAGAAGATTTGGAACTTTCTAGAATATACTGTAGGTAGATTGTATGATGTCAATCGTGATCGGGTTCAAATCTGATGACCAGATCATCGTCCATATCCATGTGAGAAATCGACTTAATTTGCAATTGGCCTCTGCGTAATTGTTACTGAGCGCAGAATGACGCGGTGCAGTGCTTGAAAACTCATAGTATTCGCGCCCATCTTCCACGCACCCCCTCTCCCATGTAACTGAATCTTCGTACTTCCCTTCCTGAGTACAAAAGAATCGGGCAGGTCATCGTGAGTGGAAATCATTACTTTGGTTGAGCGCTCATCCATAGAGTAGACTTCCAATATCACATCCTCGACGTTTGGGGACCGACAGAAGTTCAAATTGATTGTCGTGGGAAGGTCGCCGATCACTAACCCCACACCTGGCAGCACATTGCTCCGTGGAGTTGCAATTGTCCCGAAGCGCTCGCTTGTAGACATTATTGTTATTCGTCCTGTGACCGATTGCGCATTCAAGTCGACAGGATTATCTACAAATAGAGAATGGGTCCGGCCGAATCTAGCAAGAAGATTCATCTCCGGAAGTTCTGATTGTATTAGGCTGTCAAGTGCTGATCTTGTCCTGTGGAATCCCTTTGTCCTCGATTTGAGCTCAAATGATAGTCGCTCAATAGGAGTTTCTCCAAATTCGGCAAGGCCAGGATTGTTCATCATTGCGCTCCGGCTCCGAAGGGCGAGCCATACGAATGCCAGCACGATGACCGATCCCGCAATGCGCAGGATCGCAGAGTCGCGCGCCAGCAACCACCGCAGACCGAGCGGAAGACCAACCAGGATGCAGAGAGAAACGGGTACGAACCGCCTCGCCCCATACCCGTGGCTCCCCCAGAAATCAAATGGCAGTTGATTGAGCCAAACCATGAATCCAAACATGAGGAGCAAACCCATGATCAATTTCGGGGCTCTCCTGTACACAAATGGCAGTGCGATCATCCCGAAGAGCCAGAGCGGATGAGTCGTGAATAGCCCTTTGCGCACCGACCAGAGCACGTTCCCCGGAGAGAATTTGGTCCATGTCTCAATGCCGGTCGCATAGTGCGGCGGGCTCCAGTGGCCATACGAAGCACGCCAGACCAAGACCTGGATCAGACAGAGGGCACCGAAACCGACCAGTGCGGCAATCCCGCGAAGGTGATCCTGCCGAGTCTGCCGGGCCAGTACCGACTGGCCTGCACGCAGGCGACGCAGCGCGCGAGCGCTGTACTCATACAACGGCATGAGCATGAGCACCCCGTTTGGGTACCGCATGATCGTCGCCAATCCAATGGCGGCGCCCCAAAGGAGCCAGTCGGCCACCGTTGCAGAGGAGCGCAGCCGCCACCACAACCAAAAGGACCACGTGACCGCGAAGAACGTGGGACATTCACTCATCGAGCACTCATAGAAGGTGTAGTGGAAGAGTGGAGAGCCGAAGAACCCGGCAAGGATCCCCATGAGCGCGTAAGGGGCACCCACCATGCTTTCCGCAATTGCAAAGGACATGAGCAACCCGGCCAGACCGCCCAAGGCCGTGGCGAGACCCACGGCATACCGGTAGGGCCAGGAGAATCCGTCGGCCGGCAGCGTCGTTGCGCCCAGCCATCGCAATGTGATCATGCCGACGTGGGTGATCTCCTCCACCGGGAGCCAGAATAATGAGAGGCCCACGCCGTACTGTGAGTACACCCGGCCACTCTCGTGGTGCTCGTGGCCCTCGACGTATTGCTGCTGAAGCCGCTGCGAGGCGTCGTTGTTCTCCGTTGGAACCCGGTCTGCTGGATCAATGCGGAAATCGCCGTGCTGCACGAAGGACCGGACGTAGCAGTAGTACCCGACGCCATCCCCCGCCACCTTGGTCCCGTTGTCCTTCCAGGAGTTCGGGAAACACGCGGCCCAGAACCCGACGATGATGAGCACCGGGGGCCGGACGAACCAGCCTGCCCTGGTCCGGGCCTTGCGGTTCAGCAGGGCTTCAAGGGTCCGCCACAGACGCTCCATAGGCATTCGCACTATCTTCGCAGCGCATCCCGCCAAGGGACCAGCAGGTCGTCATCTTTCGACCGGGCCAGCCGCAGACGGCGGGAGAGAAAGGGGTCATAGAACCCGATGCTGATGGTGACGGCCTTGGCCAGCGCAGCCTTGGCCTCAACGGGTTCCAAATCCATGCAATCAGTGACCACAGCGCCCGGCTTCCAGGAGGTGGTGGGCCGGGTGCCGTGGACCGGGTCGTAGTTCAGGTTAGCGACCAGATGGTGGTCCTTGTCCAGCACGTGGAAATACATCGGCCAGTTCTCGGTGATGGGTTTCCAGGCGGTCCAGCAGGTCGTAATCCGCACTGTCCCGCCCTCTGGTCGTGCTTCGATCCGAAGTAGCCGAGGCCCGAATCCCCAGTCCACTCCTTGCGCCATCAGGCCACCGGACGGGTCGCACCCTGCCCCATCGCACCTTGGCGCAGGCGAGGCCGCCGGAATCCGGACCAGCTCGTACCGATCACCGGTCTGCGAGGTGAAGGTCTTCCAGGCCCGGCGGTGCGCGGTCTTCTGCCACGCGGCCCAGGTGTTGGCACACTCCGGCTGGAGGAGCCGGCCTTCCACGCCCAGTACGTAGACGTCCCGGTGGGTGTTCCTGGCCAGGTCCCCCGCGATCTCGTCGGCACGGCCGGAATAGAAGTAGTACCCGAGCGAGGTATAGGCGTGCGACCGGGTGATCTGCTCCAGGACCTCCCAGCCCACGTCAATCGGGATCACCAGCCGGGCCGGCGGCGACCAGGCGGTTTTCGTCGAGGCCAGGAATTCCTGAAGCCCCCACCGGATCATCTCCGGGCAGCGCGGCGGACCTGCGACCAGCGAACGCGCGCCCAGAAGGAACACTACCGCGAGCGCCACCCAGACCTTCCGCGCCGAAAGATACACGAGCCCGCACGCGGCCAGGACCGCAGCCAGCGGGAAGAGCCAGACGAAGTACCGCTCCAGCACGGGAATCGTGGAGCCGGAGATGCCGAGCACGAACGTGACAACAAAGATCAGCAGCGGGCGCAGGATCATGGCCTGCGCGGGGATCACAGCGGCGGCGACCAGCCCCGCGGCAATCCCGAGGGGCCCCAGGCACGACTGCGTCCCGATCGCCCGCGCCCATTTCAGCACCTTGACCGGGAAGTTGTCCGGGTTCATCCCCACGAACACCGGGCTGCCGTGAAGCCAGGCGTAGAAGTAATGCCGCCCGTGGATCTCCCAGTAGACGATCAGCGCCAGGAGCGGGAGCGCGCCCGCGGCCACCCGGGCCAGCCGCCGCCACCGGTCCGGCCAGCCCCTTGTGAGCGGCCAGCCCGGACGCTGGCTCCCCGGCACCGGCAGCGCGAGCCAGATGGCCAGCGCCCCGGTGCCCACGCCGAACTGCTTGAGCCCCACCGCGATGGCCCCCGCGATCCCGGCACGCACCCACCGGCCCTCCACCGCGCAAAGCACCGTGAGCAGGGTGAACAACGCCAGCCCGGGATCGGCGAAGGCGGAGTAGACGTAGAAGTTCCAGAACCAGGACGTGGCCAGGATCCAGAAGGCGATCCACCCGGCGGCGGCGGAGCCGAGCTGCCGCGCGAGGCGGAAGGCCACCACGAGCGTCGCGGCCGCGATGACCAGGTTCGGCAGGAGGATCACCCACGGCCGGTCCCCCAGCGCCTTGATCAGTGCGCCCAGCAGGACCAGGTAGATGGGGGGCCGGACGACCCCCACCACGGGATGGACGAGGAACTTGTCGTGGGACCAGGCCCAGTACGTGGCCCAGCCGATGTGGAGCGACTCGTCGGTCTGGGGGTCCCGGTGCAGGTCCACCAGCCGGCAGACCACCGGCAGCGCCACGCCCGCGAGGGCCGCCAGCCACAGCGCGACCGGACCGGGGTCCGGAACGCGGAACGCGGCGGGCCGGCGGCGGGGAGGGATTACCGCTTCCGGGCGATCACGCCCATGGAGTCGAAGGTGTTGATGTACAGCGGCAGCCGGTCCAGCCGGACGAGCCGGCACAGCCGCATCAGGACGCCCACCGTGCGCGGCGCGTATCCCGTCATCCGGCTCAGCCAGTACCCGAAGGTGAACCGCCGGCCGATGTGCCGCACCGACCGGACCTCAAACCCCACCTTGGTCAGCAGCGCGGGCAGCGTGGCCCCCGAGAAGTAGTAGAGGTGCGCGGCCCGCAGCCCCCACCACCACCGGCCCATCAGCCGGGCCACGGGGGCGCCGATGTCGGGCGTATATATATAGAAGGCGCCGCCGGGGCGCAGGATCCGGTGGATCTCGGTCAGCACCCGGGTGGGGTCCGGCAGGTGTTCGATCACGTCCAGCAGGGTCACGGCATCGAACGACCCGTCGGGGAACCTGGCGCTGTCCACCGACCCCTCGATCACGTCCAGCTTGAACACCTCCCGGGCGTGGCGGACCGCCCACTTGGACGGCTCGACCCCCCGGGCCTGCCAGCGCGGGGCGGCGGCGGCCAGCAGCACCCCCACCCCGCACCCGATATCGAGCAACCGGCCGGGCGGCACCTCCCGCTCCAGCATCCGCACCACCCGGCGGGCCGAGGCCAGCCGGCCGGCGAACTGCTCGAGGTACAGGGGGTCCTCGGAGTCCTGGTACGACGACTGGATGAACTCCCACCGCTGCCGGGGGTGCAGCCGGGCCAGCCCGCACCCGGTGCAGGTCACGACCCGGCCGTACCCGCCGTACTGGTCGGTGGTGGCCACGAACTTCTCCTCCGCGTGGAGGTCGCCCTGGTTCTCGAACCGGACCCGGTAGCCGGTCGCCCCGCACGCGTCGCACGCGGGCTCTTCGAGGACCGGACGGGACGGCTGAATCACGGTGTATTTTATGGGCTGCGCGCGCACGCGGGCAAGCCGAAACAGGGATAATACGGGCCATGTCCCCCGAGCCCGCGGCCCAGACCCCGCCCGTGCACGACACCACGCCCGTGCCCGGCATCCCGATGCTGGATATGCCCTTGCACCTCGCGCCCCACCGGGAGGCGATCGTGGCCGCGCTGGCGCGCGTGGTGGACTCCGGGCAGTTCATCCTGGGGCCGGAAGTGGAGCAGCTCGAGGACCGGCTGGCCGCGGCCTCGGGGTGCGCCCACGCCGTCGGCGTCTCGTCCGGCACCGACGCCCTGCTCGCCGCGCTGATGGCGCTGGGCGTGGGGCCGGGGGACGAGGTCGTGACCTCGCCGTTCACCTTCTTCGCGACCGCGGGCGCGATCGCGCGGCTGGGCGCCACCCCGGTGTTCTCGGACATTGACCCCCAGACGTTCAACCTCGACCCGGCCTTCCTCGAAAAGGCGATCACCCCGAAGACAAAGGTCCTCCTGCCCGTCCACCTCTACGGCCAGTGCGCCGACATGGACGCGGTGCTGAACGCCGCCCGGCGCGCCAGCCTCCATGTGCTGGAGGACACGGCGCAGGCGATCGGGGCGGAGTACCGGCCGGGCCGCACCGCGGGGTCCATGGGCGCCGCCGGGTGCCTCTCGTTCTTCCCCACCAAGAACCTGGGGGGCATTGGCGAGGGCGGCATGGTGGTGACCAACGACGCGGGCATCGCGGACCGGGTCCGGACGCTGCGCAACCACGGCAGCCGGGAACGGTACCGGCACGAGGCCGTGGGCGGCAACTTCCGGATGAACGCGCTCCAGGCGGCCGGGCTGAACGTGCTGGCGCCGCACCTGCATGCGTGGACGGACCGGCGGATGGCGAACGCCGCCCGGTACCGGGCGCTGTTCGAGGGGTGCCGGCTGCCGGAAACCGCCGGGATCGTCCTGCCGCTCCCGGTGCACGAGCAGCACGGCGTCACCCGGCCGCATATCTTCCACCAGTACGTGATCCGCGCCCCCCGGCGGGACGCGCTGCGGCTGCACCTCACCAAGGCGGGGATCGGGGCGGAGGTGTACTACCCCGTGCCGCTCCACCTCCAGCCGTGCTTCGCCCACCTGGGGTACCGGCCCGGGTCCCTGCCCGAGGCCGAACGGGCCGCGGGTGAGGTGCTGGCGCTGCCGATCCACCCCGAGCTGACCGAAGCCCAGCAACGGACGGTGGTCGAACACATCCACGCCTTCTACCGCTGACCATGCTGACGGCCCCGCTCCTCCTGGCCGTGGCCGGCTGGCTGACGTTCGGCCGGCTGCAGGGGCTGGTGAACGGAAACCCCGACTCGCTGATCCCGGTCTTCGTGAGCCTCTGGAAGTGGACGCCCATGTATTGGGAGCAGGACCGGTACGGCATGCTCCTGCCCTTCCTGGCCCGGCCGCTGCACCACCCCCTGACCAACCTCCTCGCCCAGCAATTCGCGGCGGCGCTGCTTTCCGCCACGGCGTTCATTACCGTGCCGTGGTACCTCCTCGGCGGTGACCGGGGCCGCACCGCCGGGTGGGTCGCGCTCGGGATCTGCGTGGCGGGGACGCCCCTCCTGATCCAGTACGACGCCTTCGGGCTCGCCCAGCCGTACGGCGTCGCGCACGGACTGGCCGCGCTGGGATTGGTGGGTCTGACGGAGCTGCGGGCCGCCCGGCGGCCCTGGTGGGGCGGCGCCGCGGCCTTCGTCTTCCTGCCCCTGGCGATGTGGGTCAACGCCGCGATCGCCCCCGTGGTGCTGGCGCTCTTCCTGGGCCGGCAGTGGATCGTCCAGAAGCACTTCGATGCCGGCAAGCTGGTTCGCCAGCCAGAGATCGCGCTCGTCGGGCTGGCGACGGCCGTGGGGCTGCGCATCGAGCATGTGCTCGGCCACCACAGCGGGTTCCAGCAGAAATACCTGCGGACGCCGGCCGCCCAGTGGCCCGCGGGATGGGTCGCGATGGCGCGCCATGCGGCGGACGCGTACGGCCCGGTGCTGTTCCTCAGTCTCGGGATCGTGGCCGGCATCGGGCTGGTCTGGAGTATCACCCGCACGCCGCGGCGGGATCCCGGCCCGGTCCGGGCTGCCCTGACCTGCCTGGGCGCCGGGGTCGCCTTGCTGCTGGCCTTCGGGACGCTCCAGCATGTGCAGAACAACGGGTACGCCGCCCGGTATGCGCTCACGCCGATGTTCCTGCTCATTGTCGCCACCGGCATCCTCGTCTCGAGTGTGCTCGGCCGGGCCACCCGCATCGCGGCACCGGCGCTGCTGCTGCTCGGGCTGGTCTGCCGCCATGGAGTTCCGACCCCCGGAACACCGCGGGCCCTGATCTGCGTGCCGCCCGTCACCACCCGGGCCGAAGCCGTCCTGCACCTGGGCGCCACCCATGTGCTGGGCAGCTACTGGCACACGTGGCCGCTGGTTTTTCAGGCGAACCTGCTGAGCGTGGAGCGGGGCGGCACGGCTCCCATTTGGGGCCTCTCCGGCCGCAGCGTCCCCATCACTCCGCTCTGGCGCGCGCGTCCCCTGCGCGAGTGGCGCATCGCGACGGTGACCGGTGATCCCCAGCTCCCGTACTGGCGGTCCTTCTACAAGCTGCCCCGGCTGGTCCGGGTGGCGCAGGAAGGCGACGTCAACCTCTGGCGGGTCGCCGACCGGCCTTGAGGGGGACGGGCCGGGGCTTTGTATCGTGATGGCATGAGACGCCCACCGGCCTCGCGCGTTCCGTCGGTCGGCTGGCTGGTGGCGGCGCATGTGGCGCTGGCCGCGGCGTGGGGGGTGGCGGTGCCGTCGTTCGAGAAGCCGGACGAGCCCGGCCACTTCGAGGTCGCCCGGTTCCTCGTGACCCACCACCGGCTCCCCCGGCCGCTCCCCGCCGGGAAGGGGGTCGAGTGCCCGTGGGAGTTCCACCACCCGCCGCTGTACCACGCGCTGGCCGGGACGCTGCTGGCGGCGGTGGACCCCACGTTCGGCGGCGAGCTGCGCACCGACCTGCTGCGCAACACCTTCTACGCCCGCAAGGAGGAGGCGCGGCGCGCGGCCGCCCGGCCGGCCGTGCCGCGGCTGAACCTGCGCGGCCCGCTCTTCGGCGGGCCCGAGGCCGGGTTCTTCCGCCGCGACCCGCGGGACACCTTCCCGTGGGCGCCGCCGTACCGGGGCGTGCGGCTCCTGCGGCTGGCCGGGCTGGCGGTGGGCGCGCTGACCGTGCTGGCGGTGGCCCGGCTCGCAGCGGTCGTGCTGGGCGAAGGACCCTGGGCCTTTGCCGCCACCGCGTTCGTGGCTCTCAATCCACAAGTCTGCTTCCTGATGACCTCGATCTCCAACGACGGGCTGGCGGCGCTGCTGGGCGCGCTGGTGACGCTGGCCGCGATCCGGATTGCCCGCCGTGACGACCGGTGCGCCGGGTCGCCCTTGGCCGTGGCGGGCCTGGGACTCGCGCTGGGGCTGGCGCTGCTGACCCGGATGACGCTGCTCGCCCTCGTCCCGTTCACCGTCGCGTGCCTCTGGGTAGCGTCCCGCCGCGACCGGAGCACGTTCGTCCGCCTGGCGCTCGGCTGCTGCGGTGTCGCCGGCGCGGTGGCGGGCTGGTGGTTCGTCCGAAACACGGTGGTCTACGGCGACCCGCTCGCGCAGGCCGCGTGCCTCGTGGCCAACGCGGGCCTGACCACCCACCGGTGGATCGGCTCCCGGTTCTTCTGGCTCCCCCGCGAGGACGGGTTCGTCTCCCGCACGTTCCAGTCGTACTGGGGCTTCTTCGGTTGGATGAGCCTCCCCCAGAGCCGGCGCATCGCCGTGCAGCTCGCGGTCGTCTGTGTCACGGGCGCCGCGGGTGCGATGGCCTCATGGCGGTCGGCCCGTCATTCGCGGAGTGCAGCCACCACCCGGGACCGGACCACCCTCGCCCTGCTCGCCTTCCACATCGCCCTGTCCATCGCGCTGGTGGTGAACCTGAACCTCACCTACACCTCGCCCCAGGGCCGGTACCTCTTCGGCTCGCTGGGGCCGGTGTCCATCCTGGTCGTCCTGGGGCTGCGCCACTGGTCTACCCGCCTCGGCTGGCGCCGACCGGGGATTGCAGCCGCCTGGTCGCTCCCTGCCTACCTGCTCGTGGTCAATGCAGTGGATCTGGTCGGGATCCTGCACTTCTACGCAACTTCCAGCTCTAGCTGATCTTCGCCCTCGCTACTTCTTCGATTTCGACTTGGCTGCTGGCTTCGCCTTCGCAGCGGCCGGGGGCGGATTCAGCAGGGCTCTAGCTTCCTCACGCAGTATCGTGAGGGCGGGTTCCTTGATAAGCTTCGTGTCTTGCGCGTTCAATTCGTTCAATAGAGCTCGCCAGCTCCTCGAAGCTGCCTTTGTTGATAGGCTCTGGCATATCCCATCCGGCGCGATGAGCTTTAGGGCGCACGCGGTTTCAATGTCCTTTGACAACAAACTAGCTGTGACCTCCCGGGTGGGCGTGACGATCAGACCGACGGGGTCGAAGTCGATGTGGACTCGCGCCACTTCTCCTGGCCTGACGAAAACAGGGAAGTACGACCGAACTGTATGGAGCCACACCTGATTCCCTCTTGCCAGCAAGATACGGCTGGAGTCCGACATGTTTGTCGAGCTGGAATCTGGCGGAATGGGCTCGTCGCTTCGCCGTCTGCGAAAACCGTCGAGGGCGACGGATGCGACCGCTTCGGAAATGCCGTGCAACTCCACCTCGAGCCCAGTTCGTGTCCAAGTGTGAACGGAGACGTGCCATCCTGTCCAAGAGGCTGGCTTGCCTGCATTGGGGCCCTCATCGGAGTTGGTATTCATTGGATCCACGATAGTCTCAGGAATATTTCGAATCATCGTACCCTGGCCATACTTGTCCACAGGTTGAGACAGATCCACTCCGGCCCGCCGCCCCTGACTGTCGATCACGACCATCAAGGCAGGTGGAGCGTAAGCCGTGATGCCCACATGCGGCATGTTGCCATCGCTGGGGATCCCCCCGGGCGGCACCTTGGGCCGAGGCCCCATATCAGCCAAACTCCGTACACTCCACGGACTCACCAGTGCCCACAGCAAGAGGAATCGAAATGTGGCCTTGCAGACCGAACGTTTCACTGTGGTGTAACCGACCACTGGGGTGTTGAATGAGAAGGGACGTATTTGAATAACTTGATAAGTGTCACTTCATAGCCAGGTCGGTTGAGGTTTGCGTAGTTCCGCATCGATGGAGCCGCTACGAAATGCGTGAGAAGGAAGATGGATCGCATACTCATTTCTATCCCCCATATTTGATCACACCGAGTGAGAGCAAGGTCGACTCGGCCGATCGTATTGCGCCGTTCAAATGACAATGGGAGCAGGCCTCGGTGATTTCTCCTTGAAGGCTCGGACCTTCGCGCGTTTTGGATCTAGTCAGGGAACATTTTGATCCGATTCCACGGTTAGAATAGACCAATGCTCGCCCTCCTCCTGCTCCTTGCCCAATCTCTGTCCGCCGCCCCGGTGCGGGCGCCGCACATCGCGGCGGAGCTGGTGGCGGAGGCGGGGTCAGTCAAACCCGGCTCCGTGACATGGGTGGGTGTGCGGCTGGTGATGGAGCACGGGTGGCACGTGTACTGGCGCAACCCCGGCGACTCCGGGGTTCCGCCGGCGATCGAGTGGTCACTGCCCGCGGGGTTCACCGCGGGCGAAGTCCACTGGCCCCGCCCCGACCGGATCCAGGAAGGGCCGCTGGTCAGCTACGGGTACCACGACGCGCTCCTGTTGATGGTCCCTCTCACCGCCCCGGCCACGCTGCCCGCGGGCGAGCGGGTGATCCTCAAGGCCGCCGTGAATTGGCTGGTGTGTAAGGACACCTGCATCCCGGGCCGCGCGGGGCTGGTGCTCGACCTGCCCGCCGGCAGCGGGGCGCCGGGGGCGCACGCCGCCGAGTTCAAGCGCACCCGGGCGCTCGTGCCGGAGCCCGTGCCGCCGGAGTGGATGGTCGCCGCCACCGCGCAGGAAAAGACCCTCACGCTCTCCTTCTCCGGCGTGGGCACCGCGCTGCGCGCACCGGTGCAGTTCTTCCCGTTGAACCCCAACGAGGTGGACAACCCCGCGCCGCAGGCGCTGGCGTGGGGGCCGGGCGGCGCGCACCTCATGCTGGTGAAGTCGGACCAGTTGCTCAAGCTTCCCGCGGTGCTGGATGGCGTGCTGGTGGCGGGCGGGCACGCGTGGGAGCTGCACGCGCCCCTGCCGGTCACTGCGGCGCCCGCCGGGCTGGCGCTGTGGTGGGCACTGGTGCTGGCGTTCGCCGGGGGCATGATCCTCAACCTGATGCCGTGCGTCTTCCCGGTGCTCTCGATCAAGGTGCTCGGGTTCGTCCGCGAATCCATGCACCACCCGCACGAGGTCAAGATCCACGGATTGCTGTACGGCGCCGGGGTCGTGGCCTCGTTCTGGGCGCTGGCCGGCGCGCTGGCGGTGCTGAAGGCCGGCGGCGAGCACCTGGGATGGGGCTTCCAGCTCCAGTCGCCCGCCGTCATCATCGTGCTGGCCGCGGTCCTCTTCCTGATCGCGCTCAACCTCTTCGGCGTCTTTGAGGCGGGCACCTCGGTGATGCGCACCGCCGGATCGTTCTCGTGGGGCGAGGGGCGGACCGCGGCGTTCTTCACCGGCGTGCTGGCCACCTTCCTCGCCACGCCGTGCACTGCGCCGTTCATGGGCACCGCCGTGGGGTACGCCGCTACGCAGCCGGTGCACTCGAGCTTCCTGGTCTTCACCGCGCTGGCTTTGGGCATGGCCGCCCCGTACGTCGGGCTCTCCTTCGCCCCGCACCTCGGCCGGCTCCTCCCCCGCCCCGGCCGGTGGATGGAGACGTTCAAGCACCTGATGGCCTTCCCGCTGATGGCCACGGTGATCTGGCTGCTGTGGGTCCTGGGGCTCCAGGCCGGGCTGGCGGCGGTGATCCGCGCAATGGCCACGATGCTGGCGGTGGCGTTCGCCGGGTGGCTGTACGGCCGGTGGCACACCGGGGTGATGCGCGCGGTGGCCGGAGCCATCATCGGCGGGGCGTGCATCGTCGCGGTCTCCGGTGTGCGCGACCTGGCGGTGTCCAATGCCCGGGACCGCGACGGCGAATGGGAGCGGTGGTCGCAGGCCCGGCAGGACAAGGCGCTGGCCAAGGGGTCGCCGGTGTTCGTGGACTACACCGCGGCGTGGTGCCTGACCTGCAAAGTGAACGAGGCGGTGGCGCTGGGGACCACCGACGTGCGCCGGGCGCTCAAGGCGCACGGGGTGCTGCTGCTGCGGGCGGACTGGACCAACCCGGACCGGGAGATCGAGCGGGCGCTGGCGTCGTTCGGCCGCAACGGGGTGCCCCTGTACGTGCTGTATCCCGGGGGACGGTCGGCGGCGCCGCGGATCCTGCCGCAGATCCTGACCCCCCGGATGGTGCTGGACGAACTGGACAAGCTGGGCGGGGCCGCCGCGCCGTGACACTTTTGCGGCCGGGCCCCGTCCAACGGGTAAGAATAGTATGGAAAGGCCGCATGACTACCGCTGCAAGGAGGCTCCCGTGACCATCCCGATGCTCCCCCGCCTTCGTTCCGCCGCCCTCGCGGCGCTCTGCCTGTTTACCGCCGGGTCCGCGCTGGCCGTCAAGATCGGGGCCATCGCCCCGGACTTCACCGCCCAGGACCTGGACGGCAAGACCGTGAACCTCAAGGCGCTGCGCGGCAAGTACGTGGTGCTGGAGTGGCACAACAAGGGGTGCCCGTTCGTGGTGAAGCACTACGGGTCCGGCAATCTCCAGGCGCTCCAGGCGAAGTGGACGGGCAAGGGCGTGGCCTGGCTGTCCATCGTCTCGTCGGGCGAGGGCAAGCAGGGGTTCGTGACGCCCGAGGAGGCCCGGGCCGACGTGGCCGACACCCATTCCGCGGTGACGGCGATGGTGCTCGACAAGGACGCCCGGATCGCGAAGCTGTACAGCGCCAAGTGCACGCCGCACATGTTCGTGATTGATCCCAAGGGCCGGCTGATCTACAACGGCGCGCTCGACGACCACGCCACGGCCGACCCCGCCGACATCCCGGGGTCGCTCAACTACGTGGACCAGGCGCTCGCCGAGTCGCTCGCCGGCAAGCGGGTCTCGGTCCCGACCACCAGACCGTATGGGTGCGGGATCAAGTACCCGAAGGACTGACCCGACGCACCACGCCGTAGAATAGGGGCGTGCCCCGCCCCTGGCTCGCGGCCGGCCTGATCGCCTGCGCCGCGGCGGCCGCGGCGGTTCCGGTCCCGCCGTTCCAGGTCGTCAAGCACCTCTCGCTGGAAACCCGCACGACCGCGCCCTCGTTCGTCTGCCTGGATGGCATCACGCTGCTGGACCGGGGCCGGCTCCTGCACATCGGCCGGCCCCTCGAGGACCGGAGCGTGCTGCGGGTGCTGGATCTCGCGTCGCTCCAGATCCACGACCTGCGGGTGCCCGGCATTCCCGGCCCGATGAGCGTACCCCCGAAGCAGCTGGCCGTGGACAAGCCCCTTTATTACGACACCGCCAACGGCACCGCGGGCATCCTGCTGCGCGGCGGGGCCAGCGTGAGCGGTGACGCGGCCTACGCGGAGTGGGATCTGGGGACCAACCGGGTGGTCCGGACGCTGCCGCTGGCGCCGGGGGCGGGTGCGTACTGGACCTCCGTCAACGCCATCGGGTACGACCCCGGCCGCCGGGAGGCGTACGTGGAAGTGGTGCGGTGCCGGGGCGGCGGCAACCTGCCGTGCAAGCCGGGCGGGCCGTTCGACTGGGCGGTCCTCGCGGTGACAGACCGGGTGCGCACCGTCGCGACGTGGACCGGGCCGCTCAAGCCCACCCAGAAGGAGCCGTACTACGACCCGATCCACCACCGGTCCATGCACATCGAGTACGCCGAGTGCGGGGCCGAGCAGACGACGGCCCACCTCGTGGACCTCGACGCGGGGACGGTGAAGCCCGTCGCCCTCCCCCGGGTGATCTACGGGTTCGCGTTCGATCCGGACGGCCGGACGGGATACGTGTACTCCTACACGACCCGGCAGGTCTTCGCGCTGGACCTGGAGACCGGCCGGATCGGCCGCCGCGCGACGTTCGGGAACGTCGGCCACCTGCTCGAGTTCGTGGCCCCGGGGACCCTCCTGCTGGGCCGCGACCCGGGGATGCACTTCATTGACGCGCGGACCCTGCGCGAGACGGGATTCCTCCCGACCGCGGCGTTCCACCGGGGTTCGCCCCACCTGGAGGGGTCGGTGTTCATGCCCGGCCGCGCCATCGTCCGGAACTATTCCGATCTCTACGTGATCGACTTGCCCGGTCTCGCACCGCCCACGGAGTCCCCCTCCCGGTAGGCTACGCCTGTGCTAACCTCAGACAATGGTTCAGGGCAAGAAAGTCATCGTAGTGCTGCCCGCGTACCGGGCGGAGCTGACCGTGGAGCGGACCGTCAAGGAGGTCCCCCCCGGGTGCGTGGACGAGTTCATCCTGGTGGACGACGCGAGCCCGGATGCGACGCTGGCGGTCGCGCGGCGGCTGGGGCTCACCAGCATCGCCCACGAGCGCAACCTCGGGTACGGCGGCAACCAGAAGACCTGCTACCGCAACGCGCTGGACCACGGAGCGGAGATCGTCATCATGCTCCACCCGGACTACCAGTACGACCCCAAGCTGGTGCCGGTCCTTGCAGAGATGGTCGCCTCCGGCATCTACGACATCGTGCTCGCGTCCCGGATCCTGGGCAACGGCGCGCTGGACGGGGGCATGCCGAAGTACAAGTACTTCGCCAACCGCGCCCTCACCTTCTTCGAGAACCTGATGCTCCACCAGAAGCTGAGCGAGTACCACACCGGATACCGGGCCTTCAGCCGGCGGGCGCTGGAGGCGGTGAACTGGCGGGACAACTCGGACGACTTCGTCTTCGACAACCAGATCATCGTCCAGATGCACATGGCGGGGCTGCGGTTCGGGGAAATCACCTGCCCCACGAAGTACTTCAAGGAGGCTTCGTCCATCAACTTCCGCCGGAGTGTCCAGTACGGGTTCGGCGTGCTGTCCTGCGCCCTCGCCTACCGCCTCCACAAGATGGGGCTCATCCGCAGCAAGCTCTTCGCGCGCTGAGCCTCCGCCCGACCGGGGGCCGCCTCCCGCCCGGTCCTACGCCCGCTTGGTGCCCACCATCAGGAGGAAGCGCACCATCAGGATCCTGCCGTCCCGGATCAGCGCCCCGCATGCCCGGTGTCTCATGGCCGGTCATGCACGATTGAATTCCTCGACAGTCAAGTCAGCCTGGCGAACCAGCTTGCGAAGCAGACCAGGACCCAGCTCCCTATGTTGCGGGACGCTGAGAGTCCAGGCATATCCTTGTCTGGTGAGCATGACATGCGAGCCTTTCTGGCGGGAAATGATCCAACCGTGCCTGACCAATCTTCGTACGGCTTCAGTCCCCGAGCAGGGGATGAGCCGCGGCATCAGACGCGAACAGCGACGAGATCGCCCTTGCGGATCCTCTTCTTGGATTCCATGACTTCGAGCCAGCCCGCGACCGCCTCATGGATATTCTTGATCGCCTCGCGCCGGGTCCTGCCCTGTGACAGGCACCCCGGGAGGGCTGGAACTTCGGCTACGTAATACCCGGCCTCGTCGCGTTCAATGGTGATGTGGATCTTCATCGCACTTTCATTATAACGTCCCGATTTGCTCCCGCTCTACCTGCGGGTCACCATGTATTCCTCATACGACGTGTGCACCTCAAATCCCACCTTCTCGTAGGCCCGAATCGCAGAGGTATTCGTTGATTCTACGTTGAGACCGATGTGGTCCACAGCCGGCCGCAACCCCGCGCACGCCAGGGCGGTGACCGCGGTTCCCAGGCCACGATGGCGGTACCCAGGATGTGTTGTGATGTTGCCCAACACGGCCACCCGGTACGCCGCCGAGAACACGTGGATGCCGGCGATGGAGACGAGCCGGTCCCCCTCGAACACGCCGATGCACTTGCCCGTCGCCAGCGTGTGAGGGTCGAACCAGTTGCCGGGATAACTGGCCGCATACAGCTCGACCACCGGCTGGAGGTCCGCCGGAGACAGTGCGCGGGAGTCGAAGCCGGCCGGCAGCCGGGCCGCGTCCCCCAGGAAGTCCACCAGTTTCATCTTCCGATGCGTGCCGTGGTGCACCAGCTCGAACCGGCCGACGAAGGCGTCCTCCAGCCCGGGCGTGAGGTGCAGGTAGAACCGCGCGGGCAACCGGTCGACCAGTTCTGCAAGCAGGCTCCGAAGCGACCCGGGGTCCGCATCGTTCAAGGCGCTCAGGACCGGCAGATCGTCGGGCGCGAAGAGCATCGCCACGGCCTTAAGATCTACGGGGCCGTCCAGTCCGAACCACGTCGTGTAAGGCCAGTAGGCGTTGTCCAGGTCCCCAATTTCGTAAAGTCGTAGCCAAGGATCCCGGCGAAGATATCCTTCGATCGCGCCTTTGTCAGAGAGCCTCGCGATCACGATGAGGCCACTCCCCGATCAACGGAAAACCTGAGAAACGCGAGCGTGGATTCCAAGTCTCCCGGCGCTGGATCCAGCCGGTGGGTCAGCGCCCAGCGGATCAGCGGGACCCATTTCGGGTCGAGGGCTTCGAGTGCCCAGGCGGCGGCACGTGGTTTGGTGATGACCTCTCCGCGCTCGAGCGCATAGAGCGCTCGGCACATGGTCAGGACCACGAATGCCTGGTATTTCGCCGGCCGCATCCAGGCCGGCCCGTCGCATTGCTCCCGCCAGTTTTCCGCCAGCAGTTTGCCGACGACAGATCGAATCGTCCTGGTCTCGATGGGATCGATCAGGTCCCGGGGCGGCGGCCCGGCAAAGGCCCGGTTGCCAGTCCACATCGTGGCCCGGTTGAGGATCCAATCCTCCGCCAGGTTGTCATGCACCGCCAGTTGGGTCGGGACCGGGCCGCCCTGCCCGGCTTCCTCGATGGGATGGTGGGTCGACCAGCACAAGCACGCATCGCCGGCAGCGGAATCGTGCCTTTTCAGTCGGTGAATGGGTACATACCAGACTTCGAGCCGCTGCGCCCAAGGATTGGAGCCCCGGTCCAGGTCTGCATGGAGGCCGGCGATGGCCTCAATCGTCCCGGGCTTGAGCTTGCCGCTCGTCGCCACGACGAGGTCCAGATCGCTGCTTGCCGGATCGAAGTCGCCGATCGCCAGCGACCCGTACGGGTAGACACCCGCGAAACGATCTTGCAGCACCTTCTTCGACTGCCTTACAAGATCTCCGAGAATGATCTGCACGTCGTCCGGCAGGCCAACCAGAGAGTTCACTCGACCGAGGCGATCGCCTCGAGGTACCGGCGGACGGCGCCGGCCAGGCCGAGTTCCAGCGCATCGCTGACGAGCGCATGGCCGATGGACACCTCCAGGACACCCGGGACGGCCGCGAGGAACGGCCCGAGATTCTCGGTGTTGAGGTCGTGGCCGGCGTTGACGCCCAGCCCGGCGGCGTGGGCGGCCCGGGCGGCAGCCGCGAACGACCGCAGCGCGGTATCAGGGTGTTTCGCGTCGAAGGCGCGTGCGTACGGCTCGGTGTACAGCTCCACCCGGTCCGCGCCCAGCGCCCTGATCCGGTCCATCGGCGCGCCGGGGTCCACGAACAGGCTGACCCGGACGCCGAGCGCGCGGGCCTCCGCGATGACGGGCTGGAGCCGCCCCTCGTACTGCCCGATGTCCCAGCCGTGATCCGAGGTGACGGCCCCGGGGGCATCCGGCACCAGCGTGAACTGGGTCGGGCGCACCGCCTTGACGATCTCCAGCGCCCCGGTGAACGGGTTGCCCTCGACGTTGAACTCCGCATCCGGCCAGTCCTTGAGCACCGCCACCAGCTCGTCCACGTCGGTGCGCCGGATGTGCCGCTCATCGGGCCGGGGGTGCACCGTGATCCCGTGCGCCCCCGCCGCGAGGCAGATGCCGGCGGCCCGCGTGATGCTCGGGATCCCGATCGGCCGGGTGTTCCGGACCGTGGCGACCTTGTTGAGGTTGCAGCTCAGCTTCGTCATCGGTGAAACAGGCGGGCCGCCTCGGGTGCGTGGACGAACCGGCGGCCGCCGATCTGGGCCCCGAACCACCCCCCCAGCCCGGGCCGGCTGGCGAAGCGCACGTCGGGGAAGCCGCCCGGCACGTGCGGGAAAAAGGTGTTCCAGCGGGTCCAGTCCACCACGATGAAGGAGATGCCCTTGACCTGGGGGTGGGCGGCGATGAAGCCGAACATCGCGGCGTACCACCCCTTCGCCTCGGCGTCGGTGCGCGCGCCCCGGACCGGCGCCGCGGCATCCCCATGGAACCACGGCGACGACTCGCCAATCAGGACCGGCTTGTGCCGGCGGGCCGCCTCGGCCAGGAAGGCTTCCGTCCGCGCGTCGGAGAGGTGCTCCCGGAAGAAAAGACTCAGGCCCCACCAGTCCACATGCTCGTTCCCGGGATCCCAGTCCCGGTAGTTGCGGTCGGCGAACCCCACCGGCTCGGCCGCCCAGACCGTGGCGATCAGGCCGGGGGCGATTTCACGGGCCAGCCGGGCCACCCGGCGAAAGGCGGGGATGTACAGCGCGGGGTCGTAGGCCGCCTCATGGCCGTTGAACTCGGCCCCGATCCGCAGCAGCACCGGCCGGCCGGCCTGCTTGAGCCCCAGAAACAGCCGCCGCAGTTGCGGGTCGGCACCGCCGGAAGCCACGGCACGTTGCAGCTCTGGATCGAGAAAGTAGAGGGCGAGCTGGGCGATGAACCACGGGTGCCCCGCGACGAAGGCGGGGTACTTCGTGAGGAACCCGGTCACCTGCTTCTCGACGGGCGCCACGTAGAACGAGATCATCGCCGGCGCGTGGTCCGGTCCCAGGGCATGCTGGTAGGCGTCGAGGTCGGCCTCGTCCCCCGCCGCGTGCGGGTCGTCCCAGTCCCATTGCCCGGAGATCTGCCCCCATCCGTGCAGGACCCGTCCCGCGGGAGGCTCCAGGAGGGCCAGCGTGTGCGCCGGTCCCTTCGCCGCGGCGTGTCCCGCGAGCCACCACGCAATCCCCGCGACCACCACGCCCACCCGGATTCGCGTCGCGTGTCTCACCGCCTGATCATACCGGAGCGCGTGCGGACGGCCGCGCGGGAGTCGCCGTAGAATGGGCACCATGTTGCCCACCCTGTTTGCGCTTGCGCTGTGTTGCGTGGCCGCGCCTGCCGCCACGGACAAACCGGTCTCCACGAATGCCTCCGCCGATCCCGCGCAGCGGGCCGAGGACCTCCTGCGGCAGATGACGCTGGAGGAGAAGATCGACTACCTCGGCGGCGTGGACGGCATGTTCATCCGGTCCATGGACCGGCTCGGCCTCCCCCGCATCAAGATGTCGGACGGGCCGGTGGGCGTCCGGGTGTGGGGCAAGAGCACGGCGTACCCCGCGGGCATCTGCCTGGCCGCCTCCTGGGATCCGGACCTGGCCCGCCGCGTCGGCACCGCACTGGGCCGGGACAGCCGCGCCCGGGGGGTCCACATCCTGCTGGGACCGGCGATGAACATCCACCGGAATCCCCGGTGCGGCCGGAACTTCGAGTACCTCGGCGAGGACCCCTTCCTCGCGGGCAAGCTCGCGGCGGCCGAGGTGCGGGGCCTCCAGGCCGAGGGCGTGCTGGCCACGGTCAAGCACTTCGCCGCCAACAACCAGGAGATTGACCGCGATTCCGTGGACGCGCAGGTGGACGAGCGGACGCTGCGGGAGATCTACCTGCCCGCCTTCCGGGCCGCGATCGTGGATGGCGGGGCGCGGTGCGTCATGGACGCATACAACAAGGTCAACGGCCTGCACTGCACCCAGAGCCCGTTCCTGAACCTCCAGGTGCTGCGCAAGGAGTGGGGGTTCACCGGCATCGTGATGTCGGACTGGGGTGCGACCCACGACGGGTTCGCCGCGGCCGCCGGCGGGCTGGATCTCGAGATGCCGGACGCGGCGTTCATGAACCGGAAGCGGCTCCTGGGGGACCTCCAGGCGGGGGCGCTGGCGCCCGCGGTGATCGACGACAAGGTCCGGCACCTCCTCACGACGATCATCGCGGCCGGGTTCCTGGACCGCCCGCAGGAACGCACCGACCTTCCCAAGGACGACCCCGCCAGCGTCCGGACGGCGCTGGAGGAGGCGCGCGCGGGCATCGTCCTGCTCAAGAACGACGGCGGGGTGCTCCCCCTCGACCCGGCGAACGTCCGCCGGATCGCGGTGATCGGGCCGGACGGGCACCCGGCGGTGTGGGGCGGCGGGGGCAGCTCGTTCACGGAGCCGTTCCGGGCGGTCAGCGTGCTGGACGGCCTGCGGCAGGTGCCGGGGCTGGCCGTCTCGTACACGCGCGGCGAGCTGGACCTGAACGCGCTCGTGAAGTCCTCCGCCTACGACGGCCCCGTCCGGACGGAGGCGTTCGACAACCCGGACCTCCTGGGCAAGGCGGTCCACACCGGCATGGTGGACCGGATCGCACTGCATCCCGACCGGGCGCCGTTCCCCGGCATGAAGCGGGAGCGGTTTTCCGTGCGGTGGACCGCCCGGATCCACTCGGACAAGGGGGGCCCGCACCTGTTCGCGGTCTCGTCGGACGACGGGATCCGGGTCTGGCTCGACGACAAGCTGATCCTGGACGACTGGAACGAGCACGCCGAGCACATGGACACCGTGACCGTGCCGCTCATGGCCGGCGCGCATTCCACCCTGCGCGTCGAGTACTTCCAGGCCGGTGGCGCCTCGGAGGCGCGGTTCGGCTGGGGCCCGGCGGTGGACGTCCGGCGCGAGGCCATGGATGCCGCGCGGCAGGCGGACGCCGCGGTGGTGTGCGCGGGATTCGACATGAAGCTGGAGGGCGAGGGCTGGGACCGCACGTACGCGCTCCCCGCGGGGCAGGCGGAGCTGATCCGGGCGGTGACGGAGGCCAACCCGCGCACCATCGTGGTCCTCTTCGGCGGCGGCGGGGTGGACTGGACCGGCTGGCTGGACCGGGTCCCGGCGGTGCTCCACGCCTGGTATCCCGGCCAGGAGGGCGGCAGGGCCATCGCGGACCTCCTCTTCGGCGTGGCGAATCCTGCGGGCCGCCTTCCGGTTTCTTTCGAGCGCCGGCCTGAGGACAACCCCAGCGCCCCCTTCTACCTCAAGGCCTCCGATGAATCGGCGGGCCGGGCCGTGTACGGCGAAGGGATCTTCGTCGGGTACCGGGGGTTTGACCGCGCGAAGGTGGAGCCGCAGTTCTGCTTCGGCCACGGGCTGTCGTACACCACGTTCGCGTACGCGGACCTGGAGGCGACGCCCGCGGCGGGGCGCGAGCCCGTGGCGGTGTCCTTCACGGTGAAGAACACCGGCACCCGGGCCGGGATCGAGACGCCGCAGGTGTACGTGAGCCAGCGCACCCCGGGGGTTCCGCGTCCCCCGCAGGAGCTGAAGGGGTTTACCCGCGTGGCGCTCAAGCCCGGCGAGGCACGGCGGGTCACAATCACGCTCGATCCGGACGCCTTCTCGTACTGGCATCCGGACCGCAAATCCTGGGTGGTCGAACCGGGGTGGTTCGACCTCCTGGTCGGCGCTTCCTCGCGTGACATCCGGTTACGGGGGGCGGTCGCCCGGGCAGAGGATCCCCGGAACGCGCCCTAAGAGGATCATGCCCGGGCTCCATGCTGCGGCGGGTGCAGCTCCCCCCAGCGGTCCGTGACGTCGAGCAGCACCGGGAACAGCAGGGCCAGCCCCGCGGTGATCTCGACGCCCCCGACGGCGAACATGATGCACTGCGCCATCCAGGTCAGCCCCGCGAGCCACGGCAGCCCGGCGGGTGCGCCGGGAACCGGCACGACGAGGCGCGTGAACCCGTCCAGGAACAGGACGACCGCCACCGCCATCTCCACGGACCGCATGAACCATCGCATCCCGCCCTCCCCCGGACTCCCCTGACTCCGCCGCCGGGCGTCCTGACACCCGGGCATGCATCAACCCTGCCGGGGCGCCGCCTATACTGGACGCCCATGGGGCACGGCCGGGATCCTTCCGGGACGTCGGGGCAACGTCGCCGTTGCCGGGCCGTT
>CAYNUZ010000002.1:0-24937 GCA_964400385.1 uncultured bacterium
ACGTCCAGGCCGACGGCCCGCTGTCCTTCACCCTGTCGGTCGCCGGGGACGACTTCAACGTCGCGCCGAACACGGGGACGCCGGACGCCTGGAGCAACCAGACCACGGTGACGGGGCTCGCGACGCCGCTTGCGGGATCGCTCGCCGTCCAGCCCGCCGTGCCGCACGCGGACGGCTCTCCGTCCGCGGACTTCATGGTCCTGTACACCGTCACGAATATCTCCGGCTATGTCGTCCAGACGGTGTCGGCCAGCCTCTGGTGGCCTTCCACGCCCGGCCTCAACCAGCTCGGGGCGGTCAGCCCGTCCGGCTCGGTGTCGCTCAACCCGGGGCTCGCCCAGACCTTCACCTGGATCTTTGACGCCTCCTCCAACGTCGGGAGCGTGCCGTTCACCGCGACCGCGACCGGCGACAACTCGCTGAACGGGTTTGGGACCATTGATTGCTCGGCCCCTCCCGTCTCCCAGACGGTGAATGTGACCCCCCTGACGGTCCAGCTCCAGGCGGTCCCCAATCCGGCGGCCAGCGACAACTCCGGCGCCACGACCGATTTCCAGCTTCAAGCCACGGTGTCGAACGGCAGCAGCTTCTCGATGAACAGCGTCTCGGTTCCGGTGAATCCCTGGATTTCCCAGGGGGCGGGGTTTGTGAGCCAGACCTTCGGGCCCTCGCCGGCGCCGCCACAGACCATCGCGCCGGGCGGCTCGGTCACATTCAGCTGGGGCTACTCGGCCTCGTCCAACACCCAGGTTGTCTTCAGCCTGACGGCCAGCGGAGATGACACCGGCATCGCGCCTTCCGGCGTGGACTCGTACAGTGCGGTCGCTACCACGACCGAGTCCATCTCGCCCCTGCGCGCCACGCTTGCCGTGTCCCCCGGGCAGGCATCCGTGGACGGGACGACCACGCCCGACTTCGAGGTCCGGCTGACGGTGGTGAACGGCGGCACCTTCGCCGTCAACAGCCTGGCCGCGGTGCAGCCGTGGGCCCAGGTGTCCACGCCCGGGATGATCAACAGCGTCACCGGCCCGTTCGGCGGGGCGGGCTCGCTCTCCGCCGGCGCTTCCACCACGTTCACGTGGCGGTACGACGTCGGCAAGAACGGCCAGATCGCGTTCGCAGTGACGGTCAGCGGCGATGACCAGGCCGTCCTGCCCAATTCCGGGGCGGCGGATGCCTACAGCAACCTGGCGACCGGCACCGCGGTCGTGTCGCCCCTGGTGGCCCAGCTCACCACCGTCCCCAATCCCGCCTTCCTGACCGGGGGTACCGACTTCCAGGTCCTGCTCCAGGTCACCAACATCGGAAGCCAGTCGGTGAACAGCTTGAACGCGAACTACCTGTGGCGAACCCCGCCGCCGCCCACGCTCAATTCCGGGGGCGGGCCGACGGGGGGGGCCGCCTCGCTCGCGCCGGGCGCCTCGACGACCTTCACGTGGAATTACGGCTTCCTGGACAACGGCCGGATCGGGTTCAGCGTCTCGGTCACCGGTGACGACCAGGCGGTGCCCGGGGCGGGGGTGGACGCCGTGAGCAATGTGGCGACCGGGACGGAGACGCTCACGCCCCTCGTGACCTCCCTGAGCGTGGTGCCGAACCCCGCGAGCGTGGACGGCGTCTTCTCGAGCGACTTCGAGGTCCGGTTGACGGTGACCAACCAGGGGACCCAGAACGTGAACGCTCCGACGGTGTCCCTGTGGCCCCTCTCCGTCTCCGGGGCGTTCAGCCTGTTCTCGGGACCCGCCGGGGGGCCCGCGCAGCTGTTCCCGGGTCAGGCCGCGACATTCACCTGGAAATTCGACGCCACGTCCAACTTCCGTGCCGTCTTCACCGGGACGGCCTCGGGTGTGGACACGTACACCAGCCAGCTTGCGACCGCCGCTTCAGTGAGCGCGACCGCGGTGGTCACCCCCCTCCGGGGGGGGCTGACCGTGACGCCGAACCCGTCTAGCGTCGGGCCGGGAACGCTCCAGGTGGTCCTGACGGTCACCAACGGCGGAACGTACATGGTCAACAGCGTCACGCCGCAGCTCTGGATTACCTCCGGCGCTTCCCATGTCTCGTTCAGCTCGGGGCCCGCGAGCCAGGCGATCCCGGCCGGCCAGAACCGGTCGTTCACCTGGGTCTATGACGAGCTCGACAACGGGACGGTGTTCTTTACGGCCAGCGCGGCCGGGGACGACAGCGCGGTCCCGACGGGCTATCCGGATGCCTATATGGAGCCGGTGACGACCGTCCTCCAGATCACGCCGTTGCGCGCGGCGCTCTCGGTCGTCCCGAATCCGGCGGTCATCGGGCCGGGAAACGACTTTGACGTCCGCCTGACGATCACCAACGGCGGATCGTCGAGCGTCAACTCGATCACCGTCAACAACCCGTGGATCCTGGCGGGTGCGTCGCTGGTCACGGGGGTGACCGGTCCGTTCGGCGGGACCGCGAGCCTGGCAGCAGGGGCTTCCACGACCTTTACCTGGCAGTACAACGTAAACGGTGACGGGGCCATCCTGTTCAGTTTGACCGCGGCCGGGGACGACTCCGCGGTCTTCCTGTCCTATCCCGACGCGGTCAGCACCGCCGCGACGGCGACCGCCTTCATCACGCCGCTGCGGGGCGCCCTCTCCATCCTGCCGAATCCGGCGCACGCGAACGGGCTGCCGGATACGGACGTGGAGGTGCGCCTGACCGTCACGAACGCGGGGACCAACATCGTGAACAACGTGGTGGGGAACCTGGCGATCACGGCGGGGGGCGCCCTGCTGGTTTCGAACGGGAGCACCGCCGGGCCCACGACCCTCAGTCCGGGCCAGTCCACGACCTTCACGTGGTGGTACAGCGTCCAGGGGGACGGCACGGCCTCCTTCTCGGTGTACGCCGGCGGGAACGACTCGGCGGCGGCCGGGCAGTTCACCACCACCGACACGCTGGCCGGATCCGCCACGCTGACGCCGCTCCAGACCTCCCTGGCCATCATGCCGAACCCGGCGGCCACCGGCACGGGCAACATCCAGGTCGCCATCACGGTCACCAACACCGGCGCGGGGAACCTGACCGGGGTCACGGCGTCCGTGACGACGGTTCCGACGGGATCGCCGGCGATCTACTACTCGGGGCCGTTCCCGGGCGGTCCGCAGACCCTGTCTCCCGGGGGCAGCATGACCTTTACGTATTTCTATTCCGCCAACGCGAATGGCACGGTGACCATGACCGCGACCGCGTCCGGCAGCGACATCGCCCTCGGGGGGGTCATGACGCAGTCCGTGCCGGTGTCCCGCGACCTCTCGATCACGCCGCTGCTGGCCCAATGGCGGGTGCGCCCGAACCCGTCCTACATCATGCCGGGCGGCATCGAGATCACCCTGACGGTCTCGAACCAGGGGAACATGAACGTGAACTCGCTCACGCCGACCTTGTGGATCATGTCCGGCGCGAGCCTGGTCACCCTGAACAGCGCGCCGGTTCCGCTGCCGTCGGTCAACCTCTCGCCGGGTGGCGTGTACTCGTGGACGTGGCTCTACAACACCGTCGGCAACGGCCACATCAGCTTCTCCTCCACCGTGTCCGGGATCGACATGTTCACGGGATTCGCCGCGTACAGCCGGCGGCTGGATGAGACCGTGGCGATCACGCCCCTGACCTTGTCGGTGGACTTCCTCCAGCCCACGGGGACGATTCCGCTTTCGACGCAGGCCCTGGTGACGATCCGGAACAACGGCACCGCGACGGTGAACTCCGTGCTGCCGGCGTTCTGGATTACCAGCGGCGGGTCGCACATCAACACGTTCGGCGGCCCCGCGCCCGGCTCCCCGGTGACACTCGGCCCCGGCCAGCAGGGGACCTATACCTGGTTCTTCGACAACATGTCCCCGGGGACCGTCACCTTCACGGCCACCGCGGGCGGGATGGACACCGGGACGGGCTTTTGGGTCTACAGCGAGCCATACACCACGCCGTTCTTCGTGATGGCGACCGCGTTCTCGGCCCCGACGGCGCTGACCACGTTCGCCACCGCTTCCCGGGCTCTCGGGCTGACCTGGGCGGCCCCGGCCTCGACCGGGGACTACGGCGTGACGGGATACGCGGTCTGGCGTTCCACGAATCCGGGGGGGCCGTTCTCGTTCCAGGCCGCGATGCCGGGGACCACGTCCACGGTCTTCGTGGATGCGCCGCTCACAAACGGGGCGACCTACTACTACCGGGTGGCCGCGTACGACCAGTTCCTGGACATCTCCGACTACGCGACCCTGGGGCCGGCCGTCCCGTTCGCGGCCCCCGCGCCGGTGGTGGTGACCTGGGACGCCCTGCCCACCATGAACACGGGGCGTTACGGACACGCGTTGAAGGCCGTGGGCCGGAAGCTGTACACTTTCGGCGGGATGGCGATGAGCGGGGTCGTGGAGGCGATGGAAGTCATGTCGCCGTTCCAGGCCAACCCGTACCCCGGCGCGGTCGCCACGTCCGGCAACTTCGTGCCCCGCCGCCTGTTCGGAGCGGCGGGCGATGGCGGGGGATTCACCGTGGCGGGCGGGTACGATTTCACCTCGACATTGATCGGGGCGATGAAGCGGTTCGACCTGACCACGAGCACCTGGACCGACATCGGCGGGGGGGGATTCACAAGCGTGGCCGACTACCCGATGGAACAGGATCCGATTCTCGGGGACCTGTTCGCGTTCAACGGGGACTACGGGGGCGCCTCCCCGAGCGGCATGGTCCAGGAATACCACTCCAGCGGCGGCTTCTGGGACACGCCCGACAGCTTCGGGCCGAACCGGCGAAACGCGGGCTCGGCGCTGGTGGGGTACGGCATGTTTGTCGTCGGCGGCCGGGACCAGTTCGGATCGGAAATCGGGACGGTCCAGGAGTATTTCGGCTTCAAGCACACCCGGGTGAACCACGTGGATCTCCCCGCGCCGCACGGCGGTCCGGCCGTCGCGTCGCTCGGGGACCGCGTGTATTCGATCGGCGGGTTCTACGCCGGGTTCGCGACGAACGACGTGTACGAGTACGATCCGGCCGCGGCCGTCTGGCGCGCGCGCCAGCCCATCGGCGGGGCGATCATGGACGGCCGGGCCGTCGAGCTGATGCACAACATCTTCGTGAACGGCGGCCAGCTTGGCGGGGTGCCGGTGTCCCAGCAGTACGAGGGGAAGCCGCTCGCCGCGGCGGGCTCCAACCACCGGGTGGACCTGGCGTGGCGATTCGACCCGGGGACGTACCCGCTGGCGGGGGTGCCGTACACGATCTACCGCACGACCTTCATCCCGCCGGACCTGGCCTCGCGCGGGGTGCCCCTTGTCGCGGCCACCGCGGCGACCACCTTCGCCGATACCTCGGTGACGAACGGCCGGGTCTACTACTACTCGGTGGACGCGGCTGATACGCAGGGCCACACCAACTGGACCTTCCAGCCGGCCTTCGTCCCCGCCTCGGCCCCGCTCAACCTGAGCGCGCTGCCCGGGAGCAGCGCGGTCGCGCTCTCGTGGGTGGCGCCCCCGACCGCCGCGGCGGAGGGGATTGACAGCTGGGACGTCTACCGGGCGACCTTCTCGGGGAACGTCGGTAACGGCGGGCAGAACTTCGTGGGGAATGCGGGGCAGAACAGCGTCACGTACATTGACCGGAACGGCCTCGTGAACGGCATCGGTTACTACTACGTCGTGCGCGGCCACACCCAGGAGTCGGGGGAAGGCCTGGCCTCCAACGAGGCGTCCGCGACGCCGTTCAACATCCCGCCCCCGACCGCGCCCGGGACCCCGATCATCACGTCCGGGCGGGACCAGACCGTCGGCCTGTCGTGGGCGGCCTCCACGCCGGGCGCCAATCCGCTGTCGCGGTACGTGATCTACCGCACGACGCAGGCCTCCGGCTCGCCGCGGCAGAACGGCCAGCCGGTGATCCAAGCCTCGGCCCTCTCGACTTCCGTGCTCGACCAGAACGCCCCGTCGGCTTACGGGGACGCGTACCGGTACTCCGCGTTCGCCCTGGACACCTGGTATCCGCCGACCGAGTCGGCGGAATCCGGCTGGTCCGCCTCGGCCACGCCGGGCGACGGGGTCTGGCGGTTCGGCCGGGCCGACGGGTACGCCTCCGCCGCGTCCCGGGGCGCCGCCGGCATGCAGACGTCGCTGGGGGTGCGCTGGGTGTTCGCGACCTCCGGGACGGTCTACGCGGCCCCGGTCATGGACTCCACCGCCTCCACGCTGTTCGTGACCAGCACCGACGGCGGCTTCTACGGCATCGCCCAGACGGGCGTGCAGGTCTTCCGGACGCCGCTCCCGGGCGGCGGCATCGGCACCGAGTCTGCCGCGGCCATCGGCTATGCCAATGTGAACGGGACCATTGACCGCCTCTACGTCGGCTCCCAGAACGGGGCGGCGGGGCGGATCAACGCGTTCGCCGGGGACGGCACCCTGGCCTGGTCGCTTCCCACGACCGCGCCGGTCCGTTCGTCGCCCACGATCCTCCCGAACGGGCTGGTGGCGGTCGGCGACGACGCGGGGGTTTTCCGGCTGCTCGACCGCAGCGGCAATGTCATCTTCAGCGCGACCCTGTCCGGCGCGGTGCGCGGTCAGATCCTCGGCGGCGAGCGGGACGTGCTCCTGCTGACCGCCGACGGGATGGTGTGGGGGGTGGACGGCAACACACTCCGGATCGAGGGGAACATCCCGTTGCCGAGCACCCCGCTGAGCGTCCTGGTGGATGCCCGATCCAGCCGGTTCTATGTCGCGTACGCCAACAATTCCGTGCAGGGCTGGACGACCCAGAGCCAGGGCGGCCCGGTGGCCCTCTGGACACAGACCCTGGACGGCCAGCCCGCGGGGCCCATGGCGATGGTCATCCAGAACAGCACCCTGATCGTCTCGACCACGGCCGGAACGGCCTGGGGCATCAACACCTCGGGCGGGGGCGGGGGCAACGTCGTGATCGGGGCCCCCAGCCGCGGCGGCGTTGTCGTGTCTTCCGGCGGCCGGATCTATCCGGTGACCGACGGCGGCCTGGTCGAGGTGTCCTCGTCCGGGCTCGTCCAGTCCTCGCGGGCGACGCCGGATGGCGCGCCGCTGACGGCGCCCGCGGCCATGTGGCAGGACTTCTCCGGGCGCACGACGATCGTGGCGGGATCCACCGGCCACAACCTGTACGCCTTTGCCGACGCGCCGCCGGCTCCGGTGGGTCTGGGCGGAGTGCTTGCCGGCAGCGTCAATCTCACGTGGTCGCCCGGCGCGGGTGCCGGCTTCTTCGCCGTCTCGGGGTACCGCGTGTATCGCGCCACCTGCACGGCATGCGGCCCTGCGCTGATCGGCTCAACGTGGAGCCCGACCGCCACCACCTTCTCCGATGCGGCGCTGGGCGGCAGCAGCACGTGGGCGTACCGGGTCCGCGCGTTCGACACCAGTGCGTACCTCAACGAGAGCCGGGACTCCAACGTCGTCACCCTCTCGGTCTCCGGGCTGGGCGCACCGGTCGGCCTCACCGCGCGGGCGCAGAACCAGCAGGTCTACCTCAACTGGTCGCCGGCCGCCGCCGGGATCACGGCAGTCTCCGCCTATGCCGTGGAGCGCGCGACGTGTCCGGCGTGCGGGTACGGGGCCGTCGTGACGGTGGAAGTCTCGGTGACGCAGTACACGGACTTGCCGCTCGTCAATGGCGTGGCGGAGTGGTATCGCGTCAAGGCCATTGACACGCTCGGGAGTTCCGGGCCGTACAGCCTGACTGCGACGGGGACGCCGCTCACGATCAACGTCAACCCGCCGGTGTGTGCGGTGGCCGCCCGAGTCGCGGCGAGCAACCGGGTCCATGTGGAATGGTGCATGCCGCCTGCCGGGGACCACGTCATCACCGGGTTCGGGGTGTACCGGACCACCTTCGCCGGGACGGTCGCGGGCCTCCCGGCTGTCCGTGTCGTGGACGTCAGCTCCACCTCGTGGGATGACCTGGCCCCCGCCATCGGCCAGTACTGGTACCACATCCGGTCGCTGGGCTCACTGTCGGATCCCTCGCCGCTCTCGGCCTCCGTCTGGGTGACGGCCAATCCGCCGGCGACGCCGACCGGGCTGGCCGCCGCGGGGGTGCCGGGCGGGGTTGCCCTGTCCTGGTTGCCGTCCACCCCGGGGTCGTTCCCGGTCTCGGGGTACTACGTGTACCGCGGCACGTACTCCGGCGGCGAATCGCCGAATTACATCGCCCGTCTCGTCGGCTGGTATGCCACGACGTACGTGGATACCGCGACCATCGCCGGCCGGACCTACTTCTATACGGTCAACGCGTTCGACGACCGGATCGCGCCGAATACCAACGAATCCGGCGCGTCGGCGCAGGCCTCCGCTGCGGCCGGCTGCTATCCCGCGATTGGTTTGTATGCCCGTGTCTTTGAGCCCTTGTATGCCGGTACGGCCGAAACCCAGCTGGTCCGGTTCACGGTCACCAACGCCGGCGGTTCGCCGCTCACCGGCATCATGGTCTCGATCGGCAGCGACAGCTTTACGGGCCGCACGTACGTCGCCCCCTCGCTCTCCGTGACGGTGGTCGGGGCCGGCGCACTGGCCGCGACCTCGTGGGCGACCAGTGAGGTGGGTCCGTGGACCGCCGGTGAGCCGCCTGACGGGCAGGCGCCTCCGTTGTATGTCCGCTGGACACTGTCCAACCTCGACCCGGGGAAGTCGGCATTCGTGTCCTATCTCACGCGGGCCGTCGGGGGCTCCGACACGACCTTCTGGGCCGCGGTGGCGTCGAACGATGGTTGCTTCACGGCGACGGTCACGGGCGGGCAGATCATGGCTCCGTTGATGAGGGTCCGGACGTTCAACAGCCCGGGGAATTTCAACGAGGTGGCGTACGGCATTGCCCTGGACGGCTCGGGCAATGTCGTGGTGGCAGGCGATGAGCTGGCGGGATCCAACTGGACGGTCCGGAAGTACAACCCTTCCCTCGGGGGCGAGCTGGCCTCGACGGCGTATGTGGGCGCCGGGGGTGATGCGTATGCCGTGGCCGTGGATGGAAGTGGCGCCATCGTGGTCGCCGGGTGGGAGATGGGCGGAACCGGCGGTCCCAATTGGCGGATTCGCCGGTATAACGCCGGCCTGAACACGATCCTTTCAACCACGGACTACAACGGCCCGGGCAACAGCACGGATGCGGCCTCGGGGATCGCCTTCGCCGCGAACGGCGACGTCATTATTGCCGGCCAGGAAGTGGGGTCCGTGGGCGGCTTCAATTGGCGGGTGCGACGGTACGACGCGTCCCTTTCGAACCTGGTCGGCTCCACGGACTATAACGGTCCGGGGAACGGGACGGATGCGGCCTACGCCGTGGCGGTGGATGCCGCGGGCAACGTCATCGTGGCCGGAAAGGAGACGGGGAGCGTCGGTGGAGACAACTGGCGGATCCGAAAATACGATGCAACGTTGTCGGTCCTGCTGGCCACCACGGATTACAACGGACCCGGCAGCGGCGTGGACCAGGCCCTGTCGATCGTCGTGGACCGCAACGGGAACATCCTCGTCGCGGGCAGCGAGACCGGGGCGAGCAGCGACTGGCGGATCGTCAAGTACGATGCCAACCTCGCGACGATCCGGGGCGTGCGGGTCACCGATGGGCCGGCCCTGGGAGCCGATGTTGCGCGGGGCATCGCGCTGGATGCCAACACCAATATCCTGGTGGCGGGCAGTGAAACCGGTCTCGACGGGTCCACCGACTGGCGGATGGTGAAGTACGACAATGCGTTCAATTTCATCAACGCCCAATCCCACATCGGCATCAACGGGGGCGCGGACCTCCTCCGCGGCATCGTGACGTGCGATGCGACCACCGTCTATGCCGCCGGCGAGGAACGCGTTGCCAACGAGGGCCAGGATCTCGCGGTCGCGCGATATGAATTCTTCCCGCTGGCCCCGCCATCCACCCCGTCGGGGTTGACGGTCATCGCCTACACCGGCCCGGCGCGGATTGGCGTCCAGTGGACCCCGGCCGTGGCCGGCTCGCGGGCCATCCAGGGGTACCGGGTCTACCGGCAGCTCACCGCCGGCGTCGTGGAGACGGCGACGAACCTGGTCGCCTCGGTCGCCGGCGCCACCGCCAGCACGTACATCGACAACGCGATCGCAGGCGGGACCCCGTACTTCTACCGGATCCTTGCCGTGGATACGTCCGGTGCGGAATCAGTCTGGACCGAGGAACGTGCGGCAGCGACGGCGTGTGCGCCGGCGGTCTCCTTCAAAATCTTTAATCCGGACCCACTCTATGCCACCGCCGGGCAAGAGCAGTTCTGGCATATCGGGTTCAGCAATACTGGCGCCTCCGCGATCTACAACGTGACCCTGACGGGCTCCCTCTCGGGCGGGTCCGGGGCCCGACTGCAGGTCGGGAACTCGGGGTATGGAACCTCCTACGGCGGTGCGGTGATGGCCGGGAGCTCGTGGGCGACCAGCCTTGCCGGGCCGTGGACACCGGGGGACCCGCCGGACGGGACGACCGAGCCGTATTTCACCCGCTCCGTGTGGTCGGTGATCCCGGCGGGGGGCGGGTTTGACGGCCAGTTCAAGACCCGGCTGGCGGCCGGGAGCGAGCAGGTCCTGCCCTTCTTCATGTCGGCCACGATGTCGTGCGATCCCGGCGGGACGATCGCCTCCAGCGTGACTCCGAGCGACCTGACCACGGGCGGCCGCATCGCGCCGCCGGTGATGGCCCTGCGGGCCGAGGACGGGCCGGGCCACGGCTCCGACCAGGCCGCGGCCGTGGCGATGGCGCCCAACGGGGACGTGATCGCGGTGGGGAACGAAACCGGGCCGTCCGGCGGCGTCAACTGGTGGGTCCGGCGGCTGGATCCCACGCTCGGCACCGTCATCGCGGCGACAATCTACAACGGCCCCGGCAACTCCACCGACGCGGCGTACGCCGTGGCGGTGGACGCCAGCGGCAGCGTCTACGTGGCCGGATACCAACTGAACGGCGGCGCCGGGGACTGGGCCGTCGTGAAATACAACCAGAACCTCACGACCCAGGTCGGCCTGGCGACGTACAACGGCCCGGGGCTGAACGACGATCAGGCCATGGCCATCGCGGTGGACCCGAGCGGCAGCGTGTACGTCGCCGGGTACGAGTACAGCGGGTCGTCGTTTGACTGGCGGATCCGGAAGTACAATTCCAGCCTGACCTCGGCGCTCGCCAGCGTGTCCTACAACGGCGCCGGATCGAGCCTTGACTATGCGCAGGCGGTCACGATCGGGCAGGACGGGTCCGTGTATGTCGGCGGGTTCGAGAACGACGGGGTGCGCAATAACTGGCGGATCCGCCGGTACGACTCGGGGCTGGGCGTGGTGCTTGGCACGACCACGTTCGTGGCGGGCCAGAACGACGACCGCATCTACGCGCTGGCGATCGACCGGACCGGCAACCTGCTCGCGGCGGGATACGAGTACGTCTCCTTCCAGAACGAGAACTGGCGGATCCGGAAGTGGGATCCCGCGATGCGGACGCTCCTGTCCACGACATCGTTCACGTCCGCGGGCCTCAATACCGACATCGCCCGGTCCATCGCGGTGGACGCCGACAACAACTACATCGTGGCCGGATACGAGTCCCTCGCGTCCACCGACCTGCGGATGCGGGTCTGGAAGTACGACAACGGGCTGCGGCCCCTCTTCACCGTCACGCACGACGGGTTCGCCGGCGCGACCGGCGATGACCGGCTGTACGGCATCGCGGCGTGGGGGACCGGTTCCGTGTACGTGGCCGGGCAGGAGACGGTGCGGGACGACAGTCTCGACTTCGCCGTCGGCCGCCTGGAATTCACGCAGTTCCAGCCGCCGGCCACGCCGTCCGGCCTGACCGTGAGCGGAGGCGTGAGCCAGGTGGGTCTCCAGTGGACGCCCTCCGTGGCCATGACCCGGACGGTCGCCGGGTACCGGATCTTCCGCCAGACATTCGCCGGGGTGACCGAGGCCAACGCCCTGGCGCAGGTGGCGGGGGCGGGGACGAGCACCTACACCGACTTTGCGGTCGCGGGCGGGACGACCTATTTCTACCGCGTGCTGGCCGTGGACGGCGGCGGCGCGGAATCGGGCCTGACCGAGGAGCGCAGCGCCACGGCCGTCGCGCCGTGCGTGCCGACCCTCACCGTCTTCGCCCGGCATCCGTCGCCGGTCTACGTCAATGGCGGCGACACGCAGTTGTGGCACTTTTCGTTCAGTAACGCCGGCGGCGGCACGCTCTACAACGTGGCCGTCACGACCCTGGCCAACGGATTCACCGAGCGGACCTATCTCCCGGGCTCCTTCACGTCGACCATCACGGGACTCGGGGCGACGGTGACGCCGAGCTGGTCCACCGCGCCCGGGGGGCCGTGGACGGGTGGCGAACCGGGGGTGGCCACGGATCCGCTCTTCCTGCGCTGGGTGGTCTCCCAGCTGGGCCCGAACCGCAGCGGGGAGGTCGGATACCAGACGACCACCATGACCAACCCGCCGCAGGTGAACCTCGTCCAGGTGGTGACCGCATCCATGTACTGCGATCCGGGGCTCGTCAGCCTGGCGGCCCTGGCGTACAGCGCCACGGCGACGGGCCAGCGGATCGCCCCGCCGCTCATGGCCCTGAAAGGCTTCGATCCCGCCTACCCGACCGAAGGGTTCGGGTTCGGGGGCGCCAATAACTGGGGGGTGGGCCTCGATCAGGCGGGGAATGTCCTGACCAACGGGATGATGCAGGTCGGGAACGGCTACAGCGTGTGGCGGATCGAAAAGCGCGACGCGAGCCTCGGGGCCCTGGTGGCGGCGACGACCTATGACGCGGGCGGGGACACCTCGATCGCGATCACCGCCGACGGCGCCAACAATGTGATCGCCGTCGGGCAGTACGACGTCGCGGGCGTGGGATGGTGGCGGATCCTCAAATACAGCCCGGGCCTTTCCACGATCCTCACGGCGACGAATTACCAGGGCGCGGTGAACTCCAACGGCGCGCCACGGGCGGTGCTGGTGGATCCCGGCACGAATGTCTGGATCGTGGGCTCGGAGGCGGCCTCCGCCGCCCCGTTCCAGCACTGGCGCATCCTCAAGTACAACCCGGCCCTGTCGACGATCCTCGGCACGACCGATTACAGCGGGGGCGGCGGACCGAATGCGGACACCGCCTACGGGCTGGCGGTAGATGCCTCGGGCAACGTGATCGTGGTGGGGAGCGAGACCACGCCGTCGAACGGCATGAACTGGGTCATCCGCAAGTACGATGCGGCCTTGTCCGTGCTCCTGGCGAGCACGTCGTGGAACGGGCCCGGGAACGGGGACGACGATGCCAAGGGTGTGGCCGTGGACCGCAACGGGAATATCATCGTGGCCGGGACCGAGCGGGGCTCCTCCGGGGCCGACAACTGGCGGGTGATCAAGTTCGACCCGGGCTTGACGAAGGTCCTTGCCACCGTGAATTACACGGGCCCGGCTGCGTTCACGACGGCCCGGGCCTTCTCCGTCTCGACGGATCCGGACGGGAACTTCTCGGTCAGCGGAATCGAATTCGATGTCTCCGGCATGCAGTGGTGGCGGGTCCGCAAGTATGACAACGCCCTGAACCTGGTCGATTCCCAGTCGCACCCGCCCCTCCTCGGGGTGGGATCAGCCAACCTGAATGCCGCGGTCGGGTCCGGGACGACGACGGTCTATGCCGCCGGCAATGAGGCGATCGCTCCGTCGCTGAGCGCCGGGGAAGTCGCCCGGTACATCCTGTTCGACCTGATCCCCCCGGCCACGCCGTCCGGCCTGACGGTCACGGGCAACCCCGGGTCGATCGGGGTGCAGTGGAGCCCGTCCGTGGCGATGACCCGGACCGTCGCGGGGTACCGGATCTTCCGCCAGACCTTTGCCGGGGTGACGGAGGCGGCGGGCTACACGGAGGTCGCCGGCGCGGCGACCTCCACCTACACCGACCTGTCCGTCGTTCCCGGGACGGCCTACTTCTACCGGGTGCTCGCGGTGGACGGGGGCGGCGCGGAATCCATGTTCACCGAGGAACGCAGCGCCACGGCCACGGTCTGTGCGCCGCTCCTGACACTCCGCGCCGCAAACCCGGTGCCCCTCTATGCCGCCGGCGGCGACCGGCAGATCTGGCGGTTCACGTTCAGTAATTCGGGGTCGGCCCTGTATGGCGTCGTCCTCTCGGTCTCGGTGACCGGGGGGGCTGGGGCCAGGCAGTACGACACTTTCTCCCTTTCGGCCACCGTCTGGGGCGGCGGCACTCTCTCGGGGACGGCGTACGCGACGGTCGGATTGTCGGGGCCATGGACCGCGGGAGAGCCGGGCCCCGGGACGAACGAGAACTTCTGGCTCCGTTGGACGCTCGGCACGCTGCCGGCCGGGGCCAGCGGCGAGATCTCCTTCAGGACGATGACCTTTGCCGGGGCCACGCAGCTCCTTCCCGCCAGCGCCTCGGCCACGATGTCGTGCGACGCGGGCGGGGTCAGCAACGCGGGGCTGGGCTACACTGCAAGCGCCACCGGGCAGCGCATCACGCCGCCGCTGATGGCGGTCCGGCTGGCCGACGGGGGAACCGGCGGCAGCGACAAGGGGAAGGCCGTCGCGGTGGACGCGTCGGGCAACGTCTACGTGGTGGGTGCGGATTCGGGCGCCGTCGGCGGAAGCAACTGGAGCATCCGCAAGTACGACGCCGCCATGACGACGCTGCTGGCCGCCACCACCTACGACGGGCCGGCCGGGAGCACCGACGTCGCCAACGCCGTGGCCATCGACGGCTCGGGGAACGTGATCGTGGCCGGCGACGAGTTCAACGGGGTGAACTTCGACTGGCGGATCCGCAAGTACAACGCCGGCCTGAATACGCTCCTGGCCACCACCAACTACAACGACCCGGCGAACAGCCAGGACCAGCTCTACGGTGTCGCCACGGACACCGCCGGGAACGTGATCGCGGTGGGGTACGAGTACGGCGGCGGGTCGGCGAGCTACGACTGGCGGATCCGGAAGCTCGACCCGTCGCTGTCCACACTGCTGGGCACGACCAATTACGGCAGCGCGGGCGCGAACCCGGATTACGCCTACGGCGTGGCGGTGGACGGGTCGGGCAACGTGGTGGTGGCGGGGATGGTGCAGGGCTCCATCGGGAAGGACTGGGGGATCCGCAAGTACGATGCCACCCTGCAGGTCGTGCTGGCTTCGACGCTCTACGACGGGGCGGTCGGGGACGACGAGGCGTTCGGCGTGGCGGTGGAATCCTCAGGAAACATCGTCGCCGCAGGGTACGAGTTTGGTGCGGTGGGGAACCTGAACTGGAGGATCCGGCGGTATGACGGCTCGTTGCGCGCGCTCCTGGGGGCGGCGACCTATAACGGCGCATCCTCTTCGGCCGACCAGGCGAACGGCATCGCCATTGACGCCGGGGGCGGGATCGTGGCCGTGGGCCAGGAAACCTTTGCCGGAACCTACAGCTGGCGCCTGCGCAAGTATGACAATGCGTTCAACCTCCTCGACAACCAGGTCCATGACGGCATCCTGGGCGCGAACGATGATGTCCTTTCAGGCGCCGCCGTCGTGGGGACCGCCACCGTCTATGCCGCGGGGAGCGAGAAGGTCCGGGGCAACACGGACGACGTCGCCGCGGCGCGGTTCGTGCTGGCGGCTTTTGCCGGGCCGCTGGCCCCCTCCGGCCTGACCGTCTCGGCGGTTTCGTCCGTGCTCGGGCTCCAGTGGACCCCCTTGGTTGCCATGACCCGGACGATCGCCGGCTACCGGATCTTCCGGCAGACGATGCCGATCGTCACGGAAGCTGCGTACCTGACGCAGGTTCCCGGAGCCGGTACCAGCACCTACCTCGATCCGGGCGTGGCCGCCGGGACGACCTATTTCTACCGGGTCCTCGCCGTGGACGGCGCGGGAGCGGAATCCGGGCTGACCGAGGAACGCGGCGGGACACCGGCCTGTGCGCCGGCGGTCACGATCAAGGACTGGAATCCCCAGCCGCTGTATGCCGCCACGGGTGACGCGCAGGCGTGGCACGTCGGGTTCAGCAACACCGGTTCGCAGCCTGTGTACAACGTGACGACGACGATCGCCCTGACGCTGGCCGGCATCCGCCAGTACGCAGCCAATTCCCAGAGCACGACACTCTACGGGGGCACGACGTTTGTCAGCCAGGCGTATGCCACGAACCCGGCAGGGCCGTGGACGTACGGGCAGGTACCGGGCGGCCAGGGGGAGCCTTTCTATGTCCGGGCCGTGTTCGGCGTTGTGCCGCCCGGCGGCGGCGTGGACTACGGCTTCAATACGTCGGTGGCCGTGGGCGGCGCCGAGCTCCCCCTCCCGGTCTCGTTCTCCGCCACGCTGAGCTGTGACGCGGGGGGGCTCACCCAGTTTGCCGTGCCCTTCAGTGACACGGCGACCGGCAAGCGGATCACTGCGCCTCTGCTGTGGGTGCGGCTGGCCGATGGGGCGCCCTCCGGCGTCCCGGACGCCGCGAATGCGGTGGCGGTGCGGGCGGGCGGGGACAGTGTCACCGTGGGGACCGTGACCCGGAACGATCTCGGGCAGGCTCTCGACTGGCTGGTGCAGCGCAGGGACATCACCGGGACGCTCACCTGGAGCGCGACGTTCAGCGGGGGCCCCGGCGTCAACGACCGGGCCTACGGCGCGGCGATCGGCGGCGCGGGGCAGGTTGCGGTTTCCGGCCGGAGCGGGTCGAACTGGATGATCCAGTACTACAATTCCACCGGCACGCTGGCGTGGACGCGATCGACGAACACCAATTCGCTCGGCGAGGTGCGGGACGTCGAGTTTGACGGTGCGGGCAACGTGGTGGCGGTTGGCCACGAAGTCCAGGGTTCCGACGGATACAACTGGATGGTCCAGAAGTACTCGCCGGGCGGGGCCCTGTTGTGGAGCCGCACCTACAACAGCGCCGCGGGCAACGACGACCACGCGTACGGCGTGGCGGTGGATCAGGCGGGGAACGTCGTGGTGGCGGGAGACGAATTCACCCCGGCCCAGAACTACAACTGGCGGGTCACGAAATACGATGCCAACGGCAACACGCTGTGGTCTACCGACTACAACGACGGCTCGAACGGGGTGGACGACGCCTTTGGCATCGCCACGGACCGGAACAACAACGTGATCGTCACAGGGAAGGAATTCAGGTCCGGCGTGGGCGACACCTGGCGGACACGTTCCTACGATGCCGCGGGGAATCTCCGATGGAGCCAGGACTACATCTCCGGCATCCTGGAGCACCAGGCCTTCGGGGTGGCGGCCGACGTGGCCGGGAACGTCTGGGTGGCCGGGATCGAGGATCCCACGGGTGCCCAGACCTGGCTCCTCCGGAAGTATGACAGCGCAGGGAACGTGCTGGCCACCCAAACGCACGATGGCATGGTGCCGGGAGTCGATGTCCTGAACGGGATTGCCACCTTCCCGAATGCGCAGGAAGCCGTCGTGGCGGGGCAGGAGCAGGTCCGCGACGAGGCGGAAACGTTCACCACGGCCCGGTATGCCCTGGCCGCCTACAACCCGCCGACGGTGCCCTCCGGCCTGACGGTGGCCGCGTGCGGCAGCACCATCGGCCTGCAGTGGACGCCGTCGGTGCCGGGGAACCTGGCCGTGTCCGGCTACCGGATCTACCGGGCGACCTACCCCTCCCTTGATCCGATCGTCGCCACGTACCTGACGGCGGTCAATGGCGCCACCGCCTCAACATACGTGGACGGCGCCGTGGTGGCGGGCAGGACGTACAGCTACCGGATCATCGCCGTGGATGCCAACGGGGCGGAGAGCGCGCTGACCGAGGAGCGGGCGGCCTTCGCCTCCTCGCTCGGCATCAGCTTCGTCAAGCAGCAGATTCCGGCGAATCCGTTCAACGCGGACCCCATCACCTATCAGCTCATCGTCACGAACACGGGGACGTCCACGATCACGAGCATTGACATCGTGGACACGATTTCTCCATACATCGTGTCGGTGACGGCGTACGTCCAGGGAGGGCCGTCGCCGATCGTCACCCAGGTGGCGGGCGGGGGCACGCGGTACGAGTGGATCGCCGCGCCGGCGTTCGTGCCGCCCGGAACCGGCTTCACCATCACGATCACGGGATACGTCGGCATCAACTGCGCCGCCGTCAGGATCTCCAATACCGCCTACCTGACGGCCGGGGCCGGGTGTGCGGCGCTGACCCAGGCCGCGGTCGCGCCGGGCTTCAACCTGCTGGCGCCCTCCGCGGTGGCGGTCACCGTCAACCAGGCCCAGACGCCGGCGAGCCCGGGCGTCGGGGAAGCCGTCACCTACCGGATCACCGTCACGAATGCCTGGACGGTCACGATCCAGAACGCGACGATCACCGACACCCTTTCACCGGTGCTGACGGATGTCCGGTTCGCCGGGGCCACGCCGTCCGTCGTCCAGTCCACCGGCAGCGGCACGCTCTACGCCTTCAGCGGCACGGGCATCAACCTGGGCCCGGGCCAGGCCTATACGTTCACCATCACGGGGTTCGTGAGCCAGGTCTGCTCGGCCAAGACGGTGGCCCTCGAAACGCTCGTGACGGCCTCCGGCGATTGCCCCGCGGGCGCTGCGACGACATTGTCCGCCCAGAACTCGTTCACCGTGAATCCGACCCCGGCGGCCGTCACGATCGTGAAGACCCAGACTCCGGCGAGCCCGGGCGTGGGGGCGGCCGTCACCTACCGGATCGTGGTCACCAACACCGGGGCGGCCACGTTCTATGCGCTGGACGTGGTGGACTCGGTCTCGCCGGTGCTCGTGAACCAGTCGACCGCGCAGCCGGGCGATCCGCCCGTGGTGACCCAGGCCGGGGCGTCGGGGACCCGGTATGTGTGGTCGTCCTTCTATCCCCGGTGGGCCTTCGGGCCGTCCTCGCCGCCGGCGCGGTCCTACGGGTACGCCGGAGTGGTCGGGAGCACGCTGTATGTGGCCGGCGGCTACATGTCCGGCGTGACCGGGTCGGTGCATGCCTACGAGGCGACGTCGGGCGTGTGGACGACCGTGGCGTCCATGCCGACGCCCCGCTGGGGCGATGCCGTGGTCGGGCTGGGCGGGAAGCTCTATGTGATCGGCGGCTGGGATGGCTCGGTCACCCGGACGGAAAATGAGGTCTACGATCCCGGGTCGAATACCTGGTCGGCAAAGACCCCGCTCCCCTCCGGGATGGGCTGGGTGGCCGGGGCGGCAGTCGGAAGCACGATCTATGTGGCCGGCGGCGGCGTCACCACGTTCTATGCCTACAACACGGCCGCCGACGTGTGGACCGCAATGGCCCCGGTGCCGGGAAGCCGGCTCGGTCCGGGCGTGGCGGCGCTCAACGGAAAAATCTACGTCCTCGGCGGCTACACCAGCAGCAGTCAGGCGACCCTCTACGAGTACGATCCGGCGACCAACGGGTGGGCCACGCGCTCGTCCATGCTGACAGGCCGCGCCGACTTCGAGGCGGTGTCGTTCAACGGGAAGCTGTACGCCCTCGGCGGCATCCTGACCGGGGGGACAAGCACGGCCGCCGTGGAGTCGTATGCGCCGGGCACGGACACCTGGACGCCCATCGCACCGCTCCAGCAGGGCCGGTACGGGGTGGCGGCCGGGGTCGCCGCCGGACGCCTCCTGGTGGCCTACGGCAATTCGGGCGCCGCCGACCTGTCCTCGCTGGAGATCGGGACCCTGGGGCTGGAGCCCGGGGGCGTGCTCACCTTCACCATCACCGGCCAGGTGGGGGCCCAATGCTCGGCCGCCTCGGTGTCGAACACCGCCTTTGTCTTCGCGACGGGGCCCTGCGGTGTGCTGGGTCAGCCCTCGAACGTCACGGGCTTCAGCATCCCGGCGCCTGCGGTGGCCTTCACGGTCGCCCAGACCCAGGCGCCGGCCTCCCCGGGCATCGGGGAGACGGTGACGTACCAGGTGAACATCGCCAACACGGGGACGGCCACGATCCAGAACGCGATCATCACCGACACGCTGTCGCCGGTGCTCATCAATGTGAGCTTCGCCGGGGCCACGCCGACCGCCGTTCTGCAGGCGGTCGGCGGAACGCTCTACGTCGTGAGCTCGACCGGGGTCAATTTCGGGCCGGGCCAGACCTACACCTTCACGATCACGGGCCAGGTGAGCGAGGTGTGCTCAGCGAAGACCGTATCGCTGTCAACCCTGGTGACGGCCTCGGGCGACTGCCCCGGGAGCGCCGCCAGCGTGGTGTCCGGCCAGAATTCGTTCACCGTGAATCCGGCTACGCTCGGTTTGACCATCGTCAAGACGCAGACGCCGCCGGCGCCCGGCATCGGAGCGCCGGTGACCTATCGGATGGTCGTGACCAATACGGGGACCGCGACGATCTTCCAGGCCACCCTCACTGACACGATTTCCCCAATCCTCCTCGGGATCGCAGCGGCGGGGCCGGACGGTTTTGCCCCGCCGCTCGTGGTCTCGGGTGCGAGCGGGACCCGGTATGCCTGGTCCGGCAGCGGGTTTGCGTGGCGGGCGCGGACCCCCCCGGCGAACATCTCGACCTACTACAACCATGGATCCGCGGTCCTCAACGGCCGGCTGCATGCCATCGGAGGACTCGGGCCGTCAGGTGTGCATGAGGAATGGGATCCCGGGACCGGCGTCTGGACTTCGCGGGCCGCGATGCCCACGCCCCGCTTCGGCCTTGCGGCGGCGGAATCGAATGGGGCCGTCTATGCCATCGCGGGCTACGGTGGCTCCGGAAGTGTGGGGACCGTGGAGCGGTACGATGCCGCATCCGATTCCTGGACCCCGCGCACGGCGATGCCCGTGGTGGAGGGTGGCGCGGATGGCGCGACCGCGGCGAACGGGAAGATCTACGTCGTCGGCGACGGGAGTCCGAACGTGTATGAGTACGATCCGGGTGCCGACACCTGGGCCGCGAAGGCCAGCCTCGGATCGGCGCGACAGTATCCCGGTGTCGTCGCGGCCGGGGCGTACGTGTACATCCTCGGGGGACACAACGGGGTCGCCTACCTGAACGAGGTGTGGCGGTTCGACCCCGGGACGGGAACGGCGACGGCGATGGCGCCCATGCCCACCGGCCGCCAGCGCCTCGCCGTCGCCGAGCTGGGGGGCAAGATCTATGCCATCGGCGGGAATGCCGGGAGCGGGGGCATCAACACGGTCGAGGTCTACGACATCGCCTCGGATACCTGGACCACGTCCGCGCCCTTCCCGCTGTCGGTGGAGAACATGCGCGCCGACACGGTGAACGGACGCATTGAGGTGGTCATGTATTTCTCCGGACAGCAGGAAGGCTGGGCGGGCCTGCTGCCGGGCCTTGCCTGGACGTTCACGCTCACGGGCCAGGTCGGGCCGGTGTGCGGCGCGACGACGATCTCGAATACGGCATTCGTCACGGCCACGGGCCCGTGCTCAGCGCTCTCCCTGGCCTCGAATGCGACCGGATTCAACCCGGCCGCGCCCGTCGTCGGGTTCACCCTCGGACAGACCCAGGCTCCCGCCAGCCCCGGGATCGGGGAGCTGGTCCGGTACCAAGTCGTCCTGGCCAATACCGGCACCGAGACCCTGCAGAACGCCACGCTGACGGACACCATCCCGGCCGGCCTCACGGACGTGGTGTGGCAGGGGATCAACCCCAATGCGGTCATTCCGGTCGCGGGCGGTAATTTGTACGTGTTCACCACGACCGCGGCCGGATCGGCGCCGGGTTCGATCTACACCTTCACGGTGACGGGGCGCGTGGCCCAGGTTTGCGGGGCGACGCCGGTGACCAACGTATTCCAGGCCACGCTGTCCGGCGGCTGTGGCGTGCCTGTGACGCAGGTGACCAGCCAGGCCTCCTTCACGGTCAATCCGCCGGTCACGTCCATGACGGTCGTCAAGTCCCAGACGCCGGCCAACCCCGCCATCGGCCAGGCGGTGACCTACGCGATCACCGTGGCGAATACCGGGACCGCGACGCTCGCCGCTCTGACCGTGCTGGACACGATTACCCCCGTGGTGGCGAACGCCGCCGGGGACCAGCCGACGAGCATGCTGCCGCCAACGGTGATCTCCGGCCCGGGTGGAACTCGGTTTGCCTGGAGCGGCTTCCCGCTCACCTGGGCCGTACGGGCCCCCATGCCGACGCCCCGGGCCGACCTGGCCGTCGCCGTCGTGGGCGGAACACTGTACGCGATAGGCGGATTCGACGGGTCCTCGGTGAAGTCCACGGTTGAGGCCTACGATCCCGGGACCAACAGCTGGATCGGGCGGGCGCCGATGCCGACGGCACGCGAAGTCCTCGCCGTCGCCACGTACGCGGGCAAGATCTACGCGGCCGGCGGCTGGGATGGCGCCACCAGCCTGACCACGCTCGAAGTGTACGACCCGGAGACGGACACCTGGAGTTCCGCCCCGTCCATGCCGACCGGCCGGTCGGCGACCTCGGCGGCGTTCCTCAACGGGCAGTTGTACGTGATGGGCGGGTTCAACGGCACGGTGGCCGTGGGGACGACGGAGCGGTACGACCCCATCGCCCGGACCTGGGTGGGGCGCGCCTCCCTGGGGGTCGCGCGCACGGGACTTTCGGCGGTGACGCTGGGCGGCTCGATCTACTCGGTCGGCGGCGCCCTGGCCAACGGCCCGGGCGGGGCGGTGGCCACCGTAGAGGCGTACGATCCCGTGACCAATACCTGGACGGCGCAGGCGTCCATGCCGTCGGCCCGCTGGTACCTGGCCGCGGGGGCCGTGGAAGGCCGGATCCTGGCCGTCGGCGGCCAGAACATCTCCTACCTCGCGATGAACACGGCCGAGGTCTACGATCCCGCGGCCAACGCCTGGTCCAGCGCGCCCGGCGCCCCGATCGGACGGCGCGAGGGGGCCGCCGGGGTCCTGCGCGGGCGGCTGTTCGTCACCGGCGGCTTCAACGGATCGTTCCCGTCGGAGACGGATGAGGGGACGCTCGGCCTGCTGCCCGGCACCGGCCTGACCTTCACGATCACCGGGCAGGTCGGGGTCGTGTGCGGGGCGACGACCGTGTCCAACACGGCGTACGTGGTGGCCTCCGGGCCCTGCAGCGCGCCGGGCCTGTTCTCGAACCCGGTAGGGTTCATGGTCGGCGCCCCGGCCGTATCCCTGACGGTCAACCAGACCCAGAACCCGGCCGCGCCCGGCATCGGGGAGACGGTGACGTACCAGGTGGTCATCGCCAATACGGGCGCCGCCACGATCCAGAACGCGATCATCACCGACACCCTGTCGCCGGTCCTGGTGAACGTGAGCTTCGCCGGGGCGACGCCGACGGCGATCCTGCAGGCCGTGGGCGGGACGCTCTATGTCGTGAGCTCGACCGGGGTGAATTTCGGGCCCGGCCAGGTCTATACGTTCACGGTGACCGGCCAGGTCGCCGAGGTCTGCAGCGGCGCGACCGTCGCCCTGCGCACCCAGGTGACGGCCTCGGGCGACTGTCCGGGGAGCGCGGTCAGCCAGGTCTCAACCCAGAATTCGTTCACGGTCAATCCCCACGTCTTCGCCATGACCGCCATCAAGCAGCAGGGCGGCGGGGCCCAGATCGGGGATCCCATGATGTACCGCCTCGTGGTGGCGAATACCGGGACGGCGACGATCTATTCCCTGACCGTCGTGGACACCATCTCGCCGTTGATCGTCAACCAGGCGGTGGACCAGCCGCCCGCCGTCCTGCCGGCCGTCACGGCCCAGGTGGCGGGCTCGGGGACCCGGTACGCCTGGACCTCCATGCCGCTCGCGTGGTCGTCCCGGTCCCCGTTTGTCGGGGCGCAGAACGGGGGCGCCGCGGCCACCTGGAACGGGCTGGTCTACGTCTTCGGGGGCACCCTCGGCCCCAGCGCGGTCCGGCGGTACAACCCCGCGACGGATACCTGGACGGTGATGTCCGCGACCATGCCCACCGGCCGCGTGGGGCTGGCCGCCGCCACGCTGAACGGCCGCATCTACCTGGCGGGCGGTTTCGGGCCCGACCTGGCGTCGGTGGACGTCTACGATCCGGCTACCGACACGTTCGTCGCCCCGATCAGCCCGATGAACAACGCGCGGGGGTACTTCACGCTGCATGCGGTCAACGGCAAGCTCTATGCGGTCGCCGGGAAGAATTCCGGGGGCGTGGTGCCCACCACCGAGGCGTGGGATCCGGCGACCGGGATCTGGACCAACAAGGCGCCGATCACGACGCCCCGCTGGGTGGATGCCGGTGGGGAGATGGGCGGCCTGATCTATATCTTCGGTGGTGACGACGGCACGGGCACCATCGTGGGCTCGCTCCAGGTGTACAACCCGGTCGCCGATTCCTGGGCCACGAAAGCCCCGATGGGGACCGGCCGCCGGTCGCATGGTGGCGCCGTTTACAACGGGCTCCTGTATGCCACGGGGGGCTTTGACGGGGTCGGGACGATCGCCTCGTCCGAATTCTACAACCCGGTCGCGAATGCCTGGACCGCGGTGACGCCGCTGCCGCAGGCCCGGCAGTACCCGGTCGTGGGCTCGGTGGGGGGACGGCTGTTCGTCATCGGCGGCAATACCACGGGCAATGTGGATGAGGCCATCGTCGGGCTCCGCCCCGGCCTGTCCTTCACGTACACCGTCTCCGGCCAGAACGGATCCGTGTGCGCCTCGACGATGGTGTCGAACACCGCCTACGTCATGGGCGCTTCCGCCTGCGTGATCCAGGAATCCTTCCCGGCCGCGCCCGGACACGCGATCGCAACGCCCACTGCCGCGATCCTCCTGACCGCGGGCCAGGCGCCGGCCGTGTTGAATGTCGGGGACTTGTTTGCGTACCTGATCACGGTGGCGAACACGGGAACGGCCACGCTGACAGACGTCACCGTGGTGGATACGATCGCGGCGGAGCTGCAGAACGCGATTACGCCGGGGACCCCGATGCCGGTGACGGGCCCGTCCGGGTTCAACCTGGCCACGGTGTTCACGACGAACGTGCCGGGGTCGGGGACCCGGTA
>CAYNUZ010000002.1:25037-34715 GCA_964400385.1 uncultured bacterium
GGTTCAACCTGGCCACGGTGTTCACGACGAACGTGCCGGGGTCGGGGACCCGGTACGAGTGGAACAGCACGTTCAACGGGCTGGGGTCGCTGGCGCCGGGCGGGGTGTGGACGTTCACGGTGTCCGGGAAGGTGGGCGAAGTGTGCGGAGCAAAGGCGGTGACCAGCACGGCCTATGCCTGGGTCACGTCGGGGTGCGCCGCCGGCTCCGGCTTCTCGAACGTGGTTGGCAATGTGGTGCAGCCCCGTGCCATGACGGTGACGGCTGGCCAGACCCCGGCGACGCTCAACGTGGGCGACCTGTTCGCGTACCGGATCACGGTGGCGAACACGGGGACGGCGACGCTGGTGGACGTGACCGTGGTGGACACGATCGCCGGGGAGTTGCAGAACTCGCTCTCGCCGGGGTCGCCGATGCCGGTCACGGGCCCGTCCGGGTTCAACCTGGCCACGGTGTTCACGACGAACGTGCCGGGGTCGGGGACCCGGTATGAGTGGAACAGCACGTTCAACGGGCTGGGGTCGCTGCCGCCGGGCGGGGTGTGGACGTTCACGGTGTCGGGGAAGGTGGGCGAGCTGTGCACCGCGAAGACGATCACTTCCACGGCTCTGGCCTTCTCCGGGTGCGTGAGCACGCAGGCGGCCGCCATCGGCAACGTGGTGGTCCCGCGCGGATTCACGGTGACGGCGGGCCAGACGCCCGGGACGCTCAATGTGGGCGACCTGTTCGCGTACCGGATCACGGTCGCGAACACGGGGACGGCGACGCTGGTGGACGTGACCGTGGTGGACACGATCGCCGGGGAGTTGCAGAACTCGCTCTCGCCGGGGTCGCCGATGCCGGTCACGGGCCCGTCCGGGTTCAACCTGGCCACGGTGTTCACGACGAACGTGCCGGGGTCGGGGACCCGGTATGAGTGGAACAGCACGTTCAACGGGCTGGGGTCGCTGCCGCCGGGCGGGGTATGGACGTTCACGGTGTCGGGGAAGGTGGGCGAGCTGTGCTCCGCGAAGACCATCACCTCTACCGCCCTGGCGTTCTCCGGGTGCGTGACGATACAGGCGGCGCCGGTCGGGAACCTGGTCCAGCCGCGGGCGTTGACGGTGGTCAAGACCCAGACGCCGCCTTCCCCCGCGGTGGGCGGGCCGCTGACCTACCAACTGGTGGTCACCAACGCCGGTTCGGCGACCATTCAGGACCTCACGATCGTGGATACCGTCTCGCCGCTGCTGACGCTGGCCAGCGCGGCCAACCCCGTGCCGTTCGGTGCTCCCGTCGTGACCAGCGTTCCCGGATCGGGCACGCGCTACGCGTGGACGGGGAGCTTCCTGAACTTCGCCCCCGGCACCAGCTTCACCTTTACGATCTCCGGAACGGTGGGGGCGGTGTACAGCGCGGTCACGGTCAGCAACACCGGTTTTGCGGCTTCCGGGTGCGTCGCGACGGGGTCCAATGCGGTCTCGTTCTCGCTCAACCCGGTCCTGAGCATCAGCATCGTCTCGGCGACGACCTACGACTTCTTCACGGTGCCCATCAGCTCCGTCAATCCGTCCACCACGACGTTCGACATCCTCAATAACGGCAACGTGCCGGAGGCCCTGGCGCTGGCGGTCACCGACCCGGCGCCGTGGACCTCGACGAATACGGGGACGCCGATGGCCGGGATGAACCGGTATGAGCTGGACGCCCAGTTCGCCTTCCCGGCAGCGCCCGGATCGTGGAATCCGGGCGTCCACGCGCTCCTGACCACGCCGGACGTCTCCACCGGGGCGCGATTTGCGGGCCCGGGCGAGGATGGGGCGAACGTCCCGGCCGGACAGGCACGGCACCTGTGGGTGCGGTTCCTGGCCCCGGCCCTGACGGACCAGGCGGGCTCCAAGGACATGGTCATCACGATCTCGGCGCAGGCGCCATGACGGCACACGGGAGGACTTGTATGGAACGGAAGTTTCGGAACGGTCAGGAACTTGGACTTGGCACGAACGCGTACGAACGGTTCAGGGATGAAGGTGCAGTTACTCAACCGAAAGGAGGATCGAGCATGAAGAAGTTGGCCATGGCAGTCGCAGGACTGGCCTGCCTCGCGGGAGCCGCAGGCGCAGTCAACCCGGGCACCTCGAGCGTCAAGGCCCAGATCGCCTCGAATTTGAGCGTCCTGGTGACGGGAACGGTGGACTACGGGGTGGTCGCGACGAGCACGGTCATCGTGTCGTCGGCCATCACGGTGCAGAACAATGGCTCGGGCGTCACCGAGACCTACCGCGTCAAGCTCGCCGACCCGGCGGGATGGACGGCGGTGGCCGGCGCCCCGGGCACGGAAACGTACCGGCTCAGCGCGAAGTTTGACACGGTCCAGCCGGCCGCGGGCGCCTTCGTGGCGACCGATGTGCTGGGCACGGCGGACGTGATTTCGGGTGCATCGCCTTCCGGCAACCTGGCCTCGGCGACCCAGGACGGGTTCCAGACGGCGTTCGGTTCGACCAAGAACCTGTGGTTCAAGTTCGAGGCGCCGACGCTGACCGCGATCACCACGCAGCAGACCATCAACATCACGATCACGGCGACCACGCCCTGAGCGGAGGGAGCTGAGACGGACACGAACATGGATGCAGGGAGCGTGAAGGCGCCCCTTCGCATCACCCAATGGTGGGTGGTGGCGGCGGGCCTGGTGACCGTGCTTGCGGCGGCCCGGGCTGCCGCCCCACCCCCGGCGGAGGGTGCCGAGGCCGGGGCGGCGCAGCGGCGCGGCCTGACGACGGAGTTTGTCGAGACGCTGATCGAGGGCGTCCCCGTCGGCAGCCGGTACGTGCTGGCGTCCCGTCCGGTCAGTGTCCGCAATACGGGCGACTACGAGATGGACCTGCGGTTCGACGCCACGGTGCCGGAGCCGGTGGAGATGCGGGCGGGGTATGAACCGATCCCGGACGCGGCGTGGGTGAGTTTCGAGCCGAGGACGTTTTCGGTGCCGCAGGGGGGTGTCGCCACGGGAAAACTGGTGCTCTACATCCCGGATGATCCGGCGCTGGTGGGCAGGCGGTTCGAGGTCATGCTGTACCTGCACGGGGCCCCGAAGGAGAGCCCGTCCATGGCGGTGGGCCTTTCCCCGCGGGTGTTCTTTTCCATCCGGGGCAAGGGTGCGGGCGGCGGCGAGCCGAAGGTGGACACGAGTCCGCGGTATCCCAAGATGACCCCGCTCGAGGCGGGCTCGAGTCCGCCGGTCCTGCTGGTGGAGTGTTCGCCGTTCACCGTCGAGAACATCTACGTGGACGGGGAGGAGGCGTACGAGGTGTCCTCCGATCCGGCGGCCCTGCGGAAGGTGCCGCTGCGGCGGGATGAGGTGGCGATCCCGGACCCGGCGTGGGTGACCTTTTCGCCCCCGGCGGTGGTACTGGGCAGCATGACGAAAGCCACAATCGGGGTCACGGCCAGGATTCCCCTGGCGGCCGAACACCTGGGGAGGACGTACGCGGCCGGGGTGCACACGGTTGCGACGTACCAGGGAAAGAAGACCGATCTCTACAACAAGGTGCGGATCACGATGCCCCCCGTGGAGCTGACGCGGACGGGGGCGGGAGCCGCCCGATGAAGGAGTGGGTCATTGCCCGCATGAGGTGGACCGGATGACGCGGATCACGCGCGGATTCGCCGCGCGCGCCGGACGGAGCCTGCTCGCCGCCCTTGCCGGGGTGGCCGGGCTGGCCGCGTCCGCGCGCGCCGTGAACCCGGGCGCCAGTACCGTCAAGGTCCAGATCGTCAACCCGGCCCGGATCGCCGTGCGGAAGATCCAGGTGCCGCCGGGGCCGGTCGTGGGCGGCCCGCTGGCCTACCAGGTGGTTGTGAGCAATACGGGCTCCTCCGCCATCGCCAACCTGCTCGTCGTGGACACCGTCACACCGATCCTGACGGGGGCCACCTTCGACCAGCCGGCGGGGATGCCGGCGGCGGTGGTGACCTCCGTGGTCGGCGCCGGGACCCGGTACGTCTGGTCGGGGACCGGGCTGTCGTTCCCGGCGGGCACCGACTGGACGTTCACGGTCACGGGCATCGCCGGCATCGTGAGCGTGCCGACCCAGGTCAGCAATACGGCGTATATCCAGGCGGCCACGATCGCGGGGGCGACAGCCATGATCGCGTCGGTCCCGGGCTTCCTCCTGTCGCCGGCCGTCTCGCTGGCCGCGGGCGTCTCCATGGGCGGAACCACCCTGTCGGTCGGGCAAGTCTTCACCGTGATGCTGACTGTCACCAATACCGGCGCGGGCGCGGCGGCGGGGGTCACCGCAACGCTCTGGCGGGCAAGCGGGCCGGGGTCCGCGACGTTCGGCCTCCCGGCGCCGTCGGTGGTGGCCAGCCTCGCGGCCGGGGCCAACGCGACCTTCACCTGGACGCTGACGGCGGCCGGCGCTGGTGCGGTGAGCTGGACGGGGTCGGCCAACGGCGGCGGAGCCGTCTCCGCCACCGCCGCCCCACCGGTCGCCGCGTTGATCCAGACGGCGCCGAGCCTTTCGTCCGCCATCGTCGTGGCCCCGTCCGCCGTCTGTTCCGGCCAGTCCTTCGACGTGACGGTGACGATGGCCAACGCTGGCCAGGCGGCCGCCACGGGGGTGACGGTCCTGCCGTTTACGTTGACCGGGACTGGCGCGGCGGCCTTCGCGGCCGGGCCGGCGGCGCTGTCGGTCAACCTGGCGGGCGGGACCAGCACCACCTACACTTGGACCTATAACGCGACCAGTGCCGGCGGGGTGGCGTTCGCCATGACCGTGACCGGGACGGACGCCAACTCGGGCCTGCCCGTGGCCGGGGCGCGGAAGGTGTCGCCCACCGTGACGGTCAGCAACAGCGCGGCGCTGCTCTCGACACTCTGGGTCCAGCCGGCGGTCTCGGTGGGGCAGTCGTTCACCGTCCGCCTGACCGTCACCAATACCGGCGGCGTCCCCGCGTCGGGCGTCACCGCGGCGCTGGATATCAACGCGGGGCCGGGGACCCTGGTGTCCTCGTCCGGCGGGTCGCCATCCATCGCTCCGGGTGCCGGCGCCCTGTTCTCCTGGACGATCAACGCCACGGGCGCCGGGACGATCGCGTTCACCGCCACGGCCACCGGCACGTCGTGCGGCGCTTTCAGCGTCAGCGGGTCGGACAGCATCGCGACCACGGCCTCGGCCTCCCCGATGATCGCCAGCGTCATCCAGGTGTCGCCGACGACGTTCGTGCAGGGACAGGTGTTCGTGGTCACCATGACCGTGTCCAACACGGGTGGCGGGTTGATGACCAACGTTATCCCGAGCCTGTCGCCTACCTCGGGACCGGTCACCCTGCAGAGCGGGCCGCTGCTGCCGAACGGGACGCCGCTGTCCGGCACCGGCACGACCCTCGCCGGACCGGGCATGATCACCTTCACGTGGTCGTTCACGGCCGCCTCGGCGGGCAGCTTCTCCTTCACAGGCGGGGTCTCGGCCACTGATCCGAACACCGGCGCCTCCGTGACCTCGCCGCCGCCGTCCACGCCGCCGCCCGTGGTCGTGGAGACGCCGGCGTCCATGGCCGCCAGCCTGGTCCTGACCCCGTTGCTCCAGGTGCAAGTGGGCGGGACGGCGACCGCCATGCTGACGATCAACAACACCGGGCAGAGTGACATCCGGATCGACACGATCACCAAGGTCGAGGTGGATCCCGCCAACCTGATGGGACCGGCGTCGGGCTTCCCGCCGGCGCTGCCGGTGACGATTCCGGGCCTGGGATCTGCGTCGTTCGTCTGGACCTATCCGGCGATCAATTGCGGGTCGGTGGCGTTCCGGCTTTCTGCCAGTGTGTACGCCACGGACCTGGGGCTGTCCCGCACCCTGGCCGCGGGCCCGGTCGTGGCGAACACGATCACCGCCGCGACCGTCCCGGCGATCCTCCAGGCCTGGGCGCTGTCGCCGACGGTCAAGGTCGCCGGCCTGGCCAACGTGTCGGTCTCGATCTACGACTCCTGCTCGCCGGCCGTCGGCGTGGCCAATGAGCTGGTCACGGTGGCGGTGGTCACCGGCGGCGGGAAGGTCGTGTATGTCTCCGGGCCGACGGACGCGTCCGGGAGCATGCGCGCCGTCGTGCTGACCGGGAACGTGCCGGGACAGAACGCCTACCTGGTGGCGGACGCGAGCCTGCCCGGCGCCACGGTGTTCGTGACGGGCACGGTGCCGGACGTCCCGACGCCCTTCCTGAGCAAGAACTTCTTCAACCCCAAGGCGGGGGAGAAGCTCCAGGTCCGGACCACCGAGCCGGCGCCGGTCCACCTGTCGGTCCGCGTCTACAACCTTGCGGGCGAACTGGTGAAAATCGTGCAGGAGGCCGACGTCCAGCCGGGCCTCACGGTGTGGGAGTGGGACGGCACGAACCAGGCGGGCGCCCGGGTCGGCAACGGCACCTACTTCATCCAGGTCGTCTCCGGGAAGAACACCCAGATCAAGCGGGTCATCGTCCTCGCGCAGTAGCTGCCTGGAACCTGACGGCATGTCAGGGATCACCGTCAAAAGTGTCAGGCTTGTCAGAAGTTGACACCATTTGTGCGATAAATCACACCGTCAAAACAGCCTGATCGTCCTTTTCTGACAACGGTTTCGGCGCGATTCCTGCAGCAATTCCCATGGGATGTTGTGCCCTTCCGTGACCCCTAAGTGAACCCCCGGATCCGCCCGCTCGTATCCTGCGGGATGCTCCTGCTGGCCCTGGGCCGGCCGGGGGCCGGTCTGGCGGCGGACCCGTCCTGGACCCCGGTGGCGCCCCTCTCGATCCCCCGCGCCTACCTTTCCGCGGTCCGGCTCGGCGGCACGGTCTATGCCATCGGGGGGTCGTTCAATTCCACCCCTTCCTCGACGGTCGAGTCCTACGACCCCCCGTCGAACACCTGGTCCACGAAGCCGCCTATGCCCACGGCCCGCTCGGGCGTGGCGGCGGCGGTCGTCGGCGGGACCATCTACGCCATCGGGGGAACCAGCGGCGGCCCGAACCTGGCCCTCGTGGAGGCGTACGACCCGTTCACGAAAACCTGGTCGACCAAGGCGCCGATGATCCACCAGCGGTACCAGCCCGGGATCGCGGTATACGGCGGGTTGCTGTACGCGATCGGCGGCAACGATGGCTCGGCGACCGGTCTTGTGTATTCCGAGACCTACGATCCGGCGACGAACACCTGGTCTCCGAAGGCGTCCATGGCGACCTCCCGGTACGGCCTGGCCGCCGCCGTGGTCGGCGGAACGATCTATGCCATCGGCGGCCTGAACGGCACCTTCCTGACCACCGTCGAGGCGTACGACACGGCCACCAATTCCTGGACGGCAAGACAACCGCTCCCATTCGCGCTGTACGGCCTCGCAGCGGAGACGATCGGGGGATCCATCTACGTCATGGGCGGGGACGGCGGCTCGGGGAATGGCCAGACCAACGTGGAGGCCTACGATCCCGCGACCAACTCCTGGACGGCCAAGACACCGATGTCCGGCGCCCGGCGGGCGCTGGGTTCCGCGCGGATCGGCGGGACCATCTACGCCATTGCCGGCCACAATGGGGCGGACATCGCGGCCGTCGAAGCAGGCTTCGTGGCGCTCAGCGTCCCGCCCGGTGTGCCGTCTCCGGCCACGGCCCTCGCCGGGAACCAGCAGGTGACGTTGAACTGGGTCCCGGCCGCCGCGGGCTCCAACCCGATCGTGTCGTACGACATCTGGGTCGCCACGTGCGCGACCTGCCTGTCGTCGGCGTTCGCCGGGGTGAGCGGGTCGGTGACGACGTACACCGATGCCGGCCTCGTGAACGGCCAGTGGTACTACTACACGGTCCGGGCGATGGATTCGGCCTTCGTCTACGGGGGATTCTCCGCCACCCTTGCCGGGCAGCCGCTGGACGCCAACCTGAACCCCCCGGGTCCGACCGTAGCCACCCCGGTCCCGGGCACGGCCAACTGGTTCACGCTGTCATGGGGCCTCAACGCGCCCGGCACCCATCCCGCCACCGGCTATGTCGTCTACCGGACGACGTTCTACGGGATCCCCGGGGTGGAACTCCCGGTGGGCTCGGCGGGGCCCGCCTCGACCTCGGTGGTGGCCGGCATCACCGCACCGGGGCCGGAATGGTTCTATACCCGCGCCATCGGGTCGGTCTCGAATCCCTCGCCGCTCTCCGCGTCGGTCTTCATCTCCGGTGCACCTCCGTCGAGCCCGGGGTGGCTGAGCGCCTCCGCCGCGCCCGGGCAGGTGGCGCTGCAGTGGAGCCCCGCCGCCCCGGGGACCTTCGCGCTGTCCGGGTACCGGGTGTACCGGGCCACGTACCCGAACAACTGGGACCAGCCCGCGTACCGGCCGCCGGTCCTCGCAACCCTGATCGGCGCGACGGCCACCGCGTTCCTCGACGCGGGAGTCCAGAACGGGCTGACGTACTGGTACACGGTGGACGCGTACGACGACCGTTCGCCGCCGAATGAGAGCGGGAACGGCAACCAGGCCCAGGCGTCACCTGCCGCCGTTCTCGGAAATGTGGCCTGGACGTACACCTTCAACGGCGCCACGAACGATGCGTGGGAGGAAGGTGCGGGGGTCGCGGCGGCCCCGAACGGCGACTGGCTGCTGACCGGCACCCGTTCCACCACGGGGGGCACGCTGGACGTGTGGATCCAGCGGATGGACGCCGCGGGGAATATCCTCTGGACCCGGACGCTGAACGGGCCGGGCAACAACCGCGACTACGGTTACGGGATCTCGGTGGAACCCAGCGGCTCGGTGTACGTCGGCGGCAACCTGACGAATTCGGGCAGCCAGGGGTGGGCGTTCGTGAGCAAGTTCACCGCGGGCGGCACCCTGATCTGGACCCGCACCGCCGAGGGCGTGGCCCAGGCGTTCGGTACGGCCTACTACGCGGTGGCCGCCGATCCGTCGAACGGGGGGGTCGTGGCGACCGGGCTCGTCTATACCGGGGCGGCCTTCATCCGCCGGATCACCCGGATGGGGCCGGACGGGACCGTCCTGCCCGGCTGGCCGATCACCCTCGGCGGCGGCTCCTCGTCGGGCAAGGGGGTCGCCGTGACGCCGCTCGGCGAGGTGGTGGCCTGCGGTTATGTCTTCAACGGGTCCAATTACGACGGCTGGATCCACAAGTATTTCCCGAACGGCACGCTGATGTGGAGCCATCTCATGACGGGGTGCGGGATTTCGGACGACGACATGAACGCCGTCGCGGTCCGGACGGATGGCGACGTCATCGCGGCCGGCAGGGGATTCAAGGCCAACAACGATTTCGTGATCACCCGGCTCGACGGCCTGACCGGAAGCGAGGTGTGGACCCGCACCCTCACGCCCGGTCCGGCCGCCGACCAGCTCAACGGTGTCGCGGTGGACATCTCCGGCAGCATCTATGTCGCGGGCAACCTCAATAACGGAGGGGGGGGCGACAATATCTGGGTCGCCAAGTATGCCGCGGACGCCACGGCGACGATCTGGGCCGACTCGAACCCCTTCGGGGTCGACGGCGGGGCCAGCTGGACGGACATCGGGAACGGGATCGCCTGGGCCCCCTCCGGGGTCGTCGCGGTCGGCCGGGAGTCCGTCACCGGGGCGCCGGACTACCAGATCTGGGTCAGGTCCTATGGCTCCGGGGCGCCGGGCGGGCCGCTCCCGCCCGCGCCCCCGCCGCCCACCCTGCCGCCGACCGCGC
>CAYNUZ010000003.1:0-34356 GCA_964400385.1 uncultured bacterium
CCCGCCACACCCCCTCGACCAAGCGCCGCATCACCGCCTCCGTGCCGGCCGCTCCCTCACCTGGGGGTGGCGGCGTCGGGTCCACACCCAGTTGTCGCAACACGCCGAGCCAATCCTCCTCTGCCCACATCTCGGCGATCTGACCGTCGATGACACGACGCGACTCCATAGAGATGAAAGGCACAGGGCGCGCGGAGGCCCGGATCCCCGTCACCGTCCGGGTGCTCGCGGGGAACCTGCCGCCCCTCGACTTCCCGACCGGCCTCTTCTTCAGCGCAATCCCGGTGCCGCGCCCGCTCCTGCCCGATGACGCGACCTACTGGCGGCTGACCGGCCGGCTCCTCGACCGGCTGGCGCAGGCCGGGCGGACCTGCCTGACCAGCGGCCCGGATTATGCGCTCACCTGGAAGGGTGGCGCGGCGGTGTGGGAGGGCGCGGACGCGGTCCGGGTCATCCGGATGGCCCGGGAGCGCGGACCCGTCCTCGCCGTCGTGAACTACGGCGGGTTCGACCGGGGGCTGCGCGACTTCACGCCGCCCCCGGGGATGGCGGCCGGGCCGGCGCTGGCCGAGGCCGGCCGGGCCTGGCTCGCCTTCGAGAAGGCCAACGGCCTGCCACCGCACTACGTCTATGCGTATGACGAACCCGGGGTGGAGGACGACTTCCTCCCGATCTGGCCGCGGCTGGCCGCCCTGGAAGCCGCGCACCTGCGCACGATCGGGTTTACCAGCATCGAGGACCCCGTGCACGCGGATGCCAACCACCTGCGGCTCCTGCGGGAGACGTTCGCGCCCGCGTTCAACGAGCACACGCCCGCCACCCTGGCGGCGGTGACGGCGCTGGGCCACGAGCCGTGGGTCTATAACAACGGCCTCGGGCGGTACGAGCAGGGCGTGCACCAGTGGCGCAACCGCAAGGCCGGGATGGCCGGCCGGCTCGACTGGATCGGGGCCATCGTGCAGGGATTCCAGTTCGACGCGCTCGATGCGCGGGAGCCCGACCCGTCGTGCTTCTACGTCCACGCCACGCTGGGTGTCCTCGTGGCGCCCCGGTACGTGGGGCTGTGCGAGGGGACGCTGGACGCGCGGCTCCTGTTCGAGCTGGAGCGGCGGGCCGCCGCCGGCCGCGGCGCCTGGGTCCCGAAGGCCCGGGCCCTGCTCGACAGCCTGCTCGCCCGCCCCTACCGCACCCCCATGGCGGACGCGGAGCTCACCGCGCTGCGTTCCGCGGTGCTGGACCTGCTGGAGGCCGCCGCGAAGGACTAGGCCCGGCTACCGGCTCCGCGGGCTCGCGAACTTCGTCCCGCGCTTGGCCCGGTCGATCGTCCGCATGATCTCCCGCGCCTGCTCGGGCGTCACCACCATCCGCCCCTTGCGCAGCAGCACGTCCGCCACGTTGTCGTAGAATCCGCCGCCCGGCTTGACCGGCTTCGCGGGCCGCTGCTCCTCCTGCCACGGGAGCGTCTCGCCCTTGCCGTCCACGCCGTACCGCCGGTTGGGCGCCGCGCCCGTGTGGAGGACGAGCCGGGGCACCTTCGCGGGGTCGTACCAGCGCAGCGTCGAGGTCGTCCCGTCGCTCACCAGCGATCCCGTGGACCCCAGGATCGTCCACTTGACCGCGGGGCTCGCGGTGGCCGTGGACAGCTCCAGGTCGCAGACCCGGCCGTTGGTCCCGCGGAGCAGGACCTTCACGTGGTCCTCGCAATCCCCCGCGTCCTTGATGTGCTGGAGGTCGCCCCAGACGTCCGCCACCGGGGCGTCGAGGAAGTCGAGCGCCATGTCCACCAGGTGCGGCCCGGTGTTGTTCAGCACCCCGCCGCCGTTCTTGCGGAGCGTCTGCCAGTCGTTGCGGCGGGCGTACCCGGACCAGCGGGCGGAGATCTGGAAGACCCGGCCCAGCCGGCCCCCGTCGAGCATCTCCCGCAGGTGCCGGTACTCGTCGTTGAACCGGTAGTTCTGGTGGACGAACAGCTTCCGGCCCGCGCGCTTCGCGGCGGCGATCATCGCCGCGGCCTCCGCCGCGCCCATCGCCATCGGCTTCTCGCACACCACGTGGCACCCGGCGGCCAGCGCGGCCAGCGTGTGCGGGCCGTGGTCCACCGATTTCGAGGCCACCACCACGAGGTCGAGGGTCGCGCCCTTCAGCATGGCCTTGAGGTCGGGATACGCCCAGCACCCCAGCTCGCGCTGGGCTTCGGCCCGCCGCTCGGGCAGCGGATCCGCCACCGCGGCAACCTTGAAGTCCTTCCGCCCCTTGAGCTCACGGGCGTGGATATCCCAGCCCGACCGTCCCAGCCCGACAATGCCGACGCGAATGGGTGTTTTCATGGGCCCATTCTATTCCGGGGAGGGTTACTATAGGAACCATGCCCGACGGAAACGGATCCGCGCCTGCCGCGACGGCGGCCCCCGCCAACCCGTGGACCCGCCCCGGCCGGTACACGCTCAGCGTCGAGGAATACGTCCGGTTCAAGCGGGACGGCTTCCTGGCCGTCCGCGGGCTGGTGGCGCCGGCCGAGGTCGCCGAGCTCCGCGCCCACACCGAGGACCTCATGCAGGGCCGGCTCCCCGAGCAGAACCGGAGCATGCAGGCCCGCGACACGGCCAAGGACGACGGGGTCACGATCCAGGACCTCGAGGCGCCCCCGGCGGACCTGACGCCCACCCAGAAGGCCCAGTTCTTCCTGCGCATCCACATGCTCCACCGGCGGCTCGCGCTGCACGAGCGGTACATGCTCCACCCGCGGGTCCTCGACGTGGTCGAGTCGCTGATCGGGCCCGACGTCCTGGCGATGCAGACCATGCTCTTCCTCAAGCCCCCGGGCAAGCCGGGCCAGGGCTGGCACCAGGACGCGTACTACATCCCGGTCTTCCCGGAATCGCTCCTCGGCGCCTGGATCGCCATCGACGAGGCGGACGAGATGAACGGCGCCATGTGGTTCGCCACCGGCAGCCAGCACGAGCCGGTGTACCCGCCGGCGGACGGCTACGGGTACGGCCAGCGCGACCTGGGGGGGATCGGGGGCGTCAAGGGCGTGAGCAACCCGGTGGACGGGGACAACGACCTTGCCCGGGTGGCGGACCGGTACCCGCAGGTGCTCGTCGCGGCCCAGCCCGGCGACGTCGTCTTCTTCGGCGGCCACGTGCTGCACCGCAGCAAGGCGAACCGCACCCCGGACCGGTTCCGGCGCGCCTTCGTTTCGCACTTCTGCAACGCACGCGCCTTCACCCAGTGGGGGGCCGACGCGGGATACGACGACCGGCACAAGGCGACCGCGCAGGATCCCGTGACGAAGATGACCAACGGGTCGCACATCCTGGCCCGGGGCGATACCCACCTGCCGTTCGCGAAGCCCCGGTTCGGGACCCCGTGCGCCGCGCTGCAGTCCGCGGCGGAGCGGCAGCGGGCCTCCGCGTACGCGCTCCAGGTGGTGGCGGACATGGACTCGGGCGACATGGGCGTCATGCCCGCCGACCCGGCCCGCAAGGACGACGACTCCCCTTATTCGGCCTGACCCGACGCGGGTTCCGGCGGCGCGGCCGCCCGGATCGCGAGCAATTCCGGGAGGGCCCGCTCGAAGGACGCCACGACCGCGGGATCGAAGTGGGCGCCGCTCCCCATCCGCACCATCTTGACCGCCTCGTCCACGTCCACGGCCTGGTGGTAGCACCGGTCGGAGGTGATCGCGTCGAAGACGTCGCACACCGCGCAGATGCGGGCCGAGAGGGGGATGGCCTCGCCCGCCAGGCCGTCCGGATACCCCGTCCCGTCCCACTTTTCGTGGTGGGAGCGCGCGATCGTCCGGCAGGTCTGGATCAGCCGGGACGTGCCGCCGCTCAGCAGCTCGGCGCCGATCGCGGCGTGCGTCCGCATGATCTTCCACTCCTCCGGGGCGAGCGGGCCGGCCTTGAGCAGGATGGCGTCGGGGATCGCGATCTTGCCGATGTCGTGCATCGGGCTGGCCTGGAGCATCAGCTCCACGTCCTCCGCGAACCAGCCGTGCGCCGCCGCCACCCGCGCACAGTACCGGCTCATGCGCTCGATGTGGGCCCCCGTGGAATGGTCCCGGCGCTCGGCGGCGCGCGCGAGCCGGTGGACCACCTCGAACTGGGCCTCCCGCAGCTCACGGGTGCGCTCCGCCACCCGCGCCGCCAGTGCGTGGTTCTGGTCCAGGACGCGCCGGCCCAGCAGGCGGGTCTCCAGCATGTTCCGGATTCGGGCCAGCACCTCCGGGACCTCGAACGGCTTGGCGATGAAGTCGCGCGCCCCGGAAGCCAGCGCCCGCACCCGGGTGGCGAGGTCGGCCTGGCCCGTGAGGACCAGGACCACGGGCTCGTCCCCGGGATCCACCGCCCGCAGTCCCGCGAGCACCGCGAACCCGTCGAGGTGCGGCATGTTGATGTCGAGGAGCACGAGATCCGGCCGGAGGTCCGCGTACCGGGCCACGGCCTCCCGGGAGTCGGACACGCAGGTGACGGCGAGGTACCCGGCCGTGGAGAGGATCTCCACCAGGGTGTCGAGGTTGGCCTGCTGGTCGTCCACGATCAGCAGGCGGGCCCGCCGCACCTCCTCGTCCGGAATCATGACCCGGGGCCCCCGTGCCCGTCCATCACGGCCTGATCATGCCAGCCGGTCCGCGGATGCCGGAACCCCGGCCCCCGCCCAAGGCGGCGCTAATTGACCGTGACGCGGAAGCAGGCACAGCCGGTTGTCTGGACGCCGGCCATCGGCACGGTCCACCGCAGCCACTTGGTGCCGACCGGCGGCAGCCCGGCGGCGAAGGAGGCGGCCGGCGGCGCCACCGCGGAGGTCGAGGTGGACGACGAGACGGTCACCGCCACGCCGTCGGTGCTGCCGCAGTCGAACGGCGCGGTCGTGGCCTCCGGCAGGAACGTCGTCCCCATGGGGATGGCGTCGGTGATGACGAAACTGAACGCCGAGGCGCTGGAGTAGTTGCTCCAGCAGACCTGGAACCGCACGGTGTCGCCCGAGGCCGCGATGGAGAGACCGGGCGTCTTGGTCAGCTTGACGTCCGCGCCGACGACCATCACCGTCGTCAAGCCCAGGATGGAGCCATCCACGGTGTCCATGCCCACGATGGTCTGGAGCCCCAGCTTGGTCATCGTCACGTTGATGAACATCTTGACCCCGTTGTCGCAGCCGTTGACGCACCCGGCGCCCTTGCACGGCGCGCCCGGGTCGTTCGAGTCCCACGTGTAGTTGTAGGTGTCCATGGGCGTCCCCTCGATCAGGGCCTTGGAGTCGGTCGAGGTGAACGAGGTGGAGCCGCAGTAGTCGGTCTTGGTGCTGCCCGCGCTGTCGATGACCAGGACCGTGATCCAGAACGACTGGCCGGCGAAGACGGTCGGGGGGGCGATGATGATGTAGTGGTCGCCGGTGCGGACGAACGGCGCCGTGAAGAACTTCTCGGTGATCTTCGCCTGGTGGTACTGGGCCACCATGTCGCCCTGGGCGCCGCCCGCGTTCAGCGTGATCCGGTAGTTGATCCGCGCCCCACTGCCGGGGTTGGTGAAGGGCATGAAGACGATCGCCTGGTCCACGCCGTCGGTCGTGTACCGGGCCGAGTAGCCGCCTCCCGCCGCGTTGGACGAGTTGATCTGGACGCCCATGCCGATCTTGGGGCAGAACACGTTGATGTACAGCGTGCCCGGCGTGCTCGCCACCGCGTGGTGGAACCAGAATTCCTGGCCGGCCTGCAATCCATCGGCGGAGTGGAGGTTGGACGCCCCGGACCAGTGGCTGAAGATGTTCCCGCCCGTATTGACCTGGATGGGCCCGCCGCCCGTCAACTCGATCTTCCAGAGCGTGGCGTAGGTGGTGGACGCCATGGTGGTGTCGTAGCCCCCGCCGTACACGTGCGCATTGCCGCTCACGCCGGCCAGCGGCGTCAGCCCCGGATTGACCGTGTCCGTCGCCTTCGGCAGCCAGATGCCCGCCGAGCCGGCCATCGTGGTCGGCCACGCGGTGCTCGGGACCTTGGTGTTCAGCGGCTGGTACTTGTAGACGCGGTACGTGGCCAGCGACCCCATCGAGGTGTTCCCGACGATGCAGTTCGGGGTCAGGCTCGGGTGCGCGATCGGGTAGAAGCTGCCCAGCCCGACCTGGGACACCAGGTTGCCGTTGTCCCGGTTGGGCACCATCCCGCCGTGGTTGTCGAACGCCCCGCCAATCCCCGGCGCGCCGAACGTGTGATAACCCTGGTAGATCATGTTCTGCGCGTCGGAGGAGATGATCCGGAAGTGGTAGATGGTGTCCACGGTCGGGCCGTAGGTCCCCTCCAGCGGCATCCAGCAGCTCTCCGCCGCGATGAACCCGGTCTTGACGTAGTCCCATGAGAGCGTGGCGGGGTTCCACTTGAAGAGGTGCACCGTCGTGTCCAGGTTCCCGTCAAACACATTGTTCGAATTCATGCTGGTGTTGATGATCACCAACCGGTCCCCGTGTCCGATGGTGTTCAGACCGTTCTGATCCGGACGCATCGTCGTGTAGTGCATGAATCCGACGTACGACAGGCTGGTGGACGGCAGATACGTAAACGAGTCGTCGTTCGAATCGGATCCCTCGGTCATGGTGAGCCACAGGATCGGCGAGTTCGAGGAGACCTTGTAGAGGAAGTCGAAGGGATAGGTCGGGCAGATATCGTCCCAGATGCCCGGCCAGTACATGGACGGGGCCCGCTCGATCTTGCACCCGGGGTTCGAAAGCCCGCCGTCGGCCGGATAGCCCCCGACGCACGACCCGACCAGCGTGTTGATGGTCGCGCTCTTCCCGCCGGTCACCGCGACGCCGATGCCGGGGTACTCCAGCTTCCGGAACTCGAAGTTCGTGCTCATGTTGAGCGGGAAGAACGTCACGAAGAACCCGGGGCACACGCCCTTGTCGTCCTCCGAGGCCGCATAACTCGTGTACGAGAAGTAGGTGGTCCGGAGGATGATGATCGCCAGGTGCGTGAAGTTGGCCGGCTTGACCGAGCTGCCCGTCCCGTTGAAGATCCCCGTCCGCCCTTTTTCCAGCAGCGAGACCCGGTTGATGGCCGTCGAGTTCGCCGGGACGGTGGGCCGCAGTTTCGTCTTGTACCGCAGGGTCAGCGTGTACTGCGGAGCCATGTCCAGTGTCCAGGTGAGGATCGTCTTCGAACCGGAGAGCACCTTCCCGGCGCTGGCGGCGGCGCATCCGGACGGCGTCATCGTCCAGCCCGTGCACGGATCCTCGAGGCCGTACCCCGGACCCCACACGTCCAGCTCCGCGGGGACCGTGTCCCAGACGCTCACGTTCCACCAGGTCTTCCGCAGCGAGACGTTCTTGAGGAAGATCTCGTACGTCATCTCGTCGTCCGGCACGCCGTAGCCCGCCGCGAACAGGATGTCGTTGCTCCCCACCTTCCAGAAGAGGAACCGAGACACCACGGTGTCGGTCGGCGCGCTCACCATCGTCGGACTGCATGAGGCTCCGCCCCAGAACGACTGCGCGACGTTGTTCAGCCGCTGCCCCTCGGGCGCGGCGACGTCGCCGGATCCCGGCTCGAACAGCTCGCCGTTCCCCCAGTCCACCGTGAGCGAGAAGATGACCGATCCCGTCGGACCGCCGGCGGTCGCGAGCGGGCCGGGGATCGTCCACCGGAGGCGGATCGGCGGCCCGATATCGGGATCCCACAACGGGTCGGCGGCGGGCACCGCGCTGCCGGTGACGTAGTGGGTAAACGGGGGCACACTGTCAATCAGCGTGATGGGGGAAATGGCCGCCGTCCCCGGCCGGCCGTAGTAGATCGTGTACGTGATGGTGTCGCCCGGCGCCGCGGCGTCCAGGTTGCCCTCCTTGGTGAGGTACCGGATCTCCTTGGGCGTGGTGTCGGTCGTGTCCGCCCACGGCGCCGACCACCCGCACGTGTCGTACAACCCGCCGGGATTCGCCGGGTCGATGATGTCGTTGAATCCGGGCCCGAGCTCCACGGTCGCGCCGTCGGTGGGACACGACCCGATGTCGGTGTACACGTACAGGTTGGGATACCCGAGGCAGGCGGTGGTCGGGTCCGTGCCAAACGGGATCGCCCCGGCCCACGTCCAGCACGGGTAGGTCTGGATCCCGATGGTCCACACGCCGGCGTAGGTCATCGTGACCAGGCCCGAGTTTGTGCCGCCGCAGATCAGCTGGAAGTACATCGCCTTGATGTCGCCCGCCGCGCCCCCGCTGGCCGTGCCGTAGTTCATCATCGTGAGCCCGGTGATCGAGGACGTCGGGCACCCGCACGTGAGGTCGTCGCATTCGCCGATCACGAACGAGGACTGGGGAACGTGGTACCAGTTGGGGAAGATCGTCTGGTAGTTGGAGAAGGGGGCGATGGGGTTGGCGAGGAAATCCACGAACCCGTCCGCCCGCGCGGCGTCCGCCGCCAGCACGCACATCGCGATCGCCGCCATCCGGATGAACGCGCCCCCCCGCGCGCCCGGTTCCTGGCGGCACTGCCGGGTCGTCATTGTGCCGTCACTCCTGCTCCCGCCTCGATTCTAGCCCACCGGCCCCGTTCGTGCCTCCCCGGGGACCCCCGAGGGGTGCGTCCGCCCGGCCCACGCCCCCCTGCGCCACCGCAAATCGGGCGGCCAGGGCGGCCCCGGGACGTCATCCTCCCTCCGCGTATCCCCAGCGGCGCCGGACCCACCGCTCCAGTCGCCGGAAGGCGAGGTAATCCACGGTGGACCCGATCGCCACGATGACCAGCATGACCCCGAAGAGGGCCGCGACGTCCCCGGCCTTGCGGCCCTGCAGGAGCAGGAACCCCAGTCCGCGGTCCACGTCGAGAAGCTCCGCTGCCATGAGGCTCCGCCATGCGAAGTTCCAGCCCTGCTTGGTCCCGGCCAGCATCGCGGGAAAGGCGGCCGGAAAGATGACCCGCACGTAGACCGCGGCCCCCTGCGCCCCCAGGGTCCGTCCCGCCCGCAGGAAGATCGGCGGGACATTCTGGATCGCGGTCCAGGTCGTGGCGGCGATGGTCGGCAGCGCACCCATCACCACCACGAACAGGATGGCCGGTTCGCCGCGCTGGAACCAGAGGACGGCCAGGGGCAGCCAGCACACCGACGGGAGGGTCTGGAGGCCGAAGACGATTCCCCCCAGCGACTCGCTCAACCGGCGGGACCGCGCCACCAGGATGCCGAGCGCCACCCCGGCCACGACGGAAAGCCCGAACCCGGCCAGGAGCCGGGTAAAGCTGGCGGCCGCGCCCCATCCCAGCGAACCGTTCCGGACCCCGGCGGCGAGGTACGCGGCGACGGCAGCCGGACCCGGAAACATGGCGGGGGGCCAGAGCCCGGACCCTGCCAGCGCCCACCAGGCCACGAAGAGCGCGGCGGGAACGGCCGCCCGGTGGAGCCCGAGGCGGCTCACAGCGACTCCTCGGTGCGGGTGACGGGATCCACCCAGGAGGAGATGCCCGCGCGCAGCTCCTTGGCGATCCGGAGCACGGGCGCGTCATCCACGGACCGGGGACGCGGCAATTCCACCCGGATCTCCCGGGAAATCCGGCCGGGGCGCGCCGACAGCAGGACCACCCGGTCCCCCAGCGCCACCGCCTCCTTCAGGCCGTGCGTGACGAAGACGAAGGTGCACCAGGTCTGTTCCCAGAGTTCCTGCAGTTCCCCCTGCAGCCGCTCACGCGTGTGGGAGTCCAGCGATGAGAACGGTTCGTCCATGAGGAGGAACTTCGGCTCCATGGCCAGGCCGCGCGCGAGCGCGACCCGCTGCTTCATCCCGCCGGACAACTGGTGGATCAGGGACCGGCGGTTCTCCCGCAGGCCGACCAGACCGAGGTACTTGTCCACCCGGTGCTCCGCCTCGGCGGGCGCCAGGTCGAGCCGCTCGAGCCCGAACCGCACGTTGCCCTCGACCGTCAGCCACGGGAAGAGGCCGAGATCCTGGAAGAGCATGACCCGTTCCGGGGACGGCCCGGTGACCGCGCGCCCCTCGGTCAGGATTTCGCCCCCGTCCGGACGGTCGAAACCGGCAATCATCGAAAGGATCGTGGATTTTCCGCACCCGGAGGGTCCGACGATCGTCAGGAACTCGCCCCGGCGGACGGAGAACGAGATGCCGTCCACGGCGTGCACCTCACCGTCCTCGCCGGCAAACCGCTTGGAGAGGCCCTTCACGTCCAGCACGACCGGTTCCTGGGGCGACGTCATCGCGGCAGGGTCGAAGCGCACGCGGGACACGGGCGGGATCGGACGGCGGACGGATGGAGGGGGCGGACACGGGGGGACGGCACGGCGGCACGGTTCACGGGATTCCTCCTTCGGCCTATCGTTCGGGGCGCCTCGCGGCGCTCCCCTGGCGTTCCCACCTCGCCCCCGCGCAGGCCGGAGGCCGGTTGGAGAAGGGTCATCGGGCCAGTCCCTCGCCTTCCTCTTGATAGCGTCGCGTGCCGGGTTGGCTCTCCCGGTCGCCGACTTCAAGAATTACAGCACCCGGGTTGGGGGCTGTCAAGAACCGATGTATATAAGGAAGGCATGTGGCGCCTGCTCTCGCTCCTTGCCTGCGCCGCGGCGGCCCGGGCCGGCCTCCTCCCGCCGCCCCGCGAACTTCGGACGGGTGCGGGGGCGGCGCTCGACCTGCGGGCGGGCTGCCGCATCGTTGCAGCCAACGCGGCGGATCCGCGGCCGGCCCGCTACCTGGCCACGGAGCTGGCCGCCCGCGGCATCGCGGTCGGCGCCGCCGGACCAGGGGTCACGCTGGTGATCGAGGGGGGAACCGGCACCGGCATCGCCGCGCAGGGCTACCACCTCGCCGTCTCCCCGGCCGGGGCCACGCTCCGCGCGTCCTCCGCCGCAGGCGCGTTCTACGGCGGCGTGACGCTGCTCCAGTGGATGGATGCCGCCGGGGGGCCCGCGGCGGTTCCCGCCGTCGACATCGAGGACGCGCCCGACCTGGCGCTGCGCGGGCTCACCATCGACTTCCGGTACGCCGGCCTCTCCGAGGCCCGCATCCGGCGGGCCATTGATCGCGCCGCCTCGCTCAAGGCCAACCTGCTTGTCTGGTGGCTCCAGGACCGGTTCGCCTGGAAGAGCCATCCCGAGCTCGCAGGGCCGGGGGCCCTCTCGGCCACCACCTGGAAGGACCTGGTCGCCTACGCCGACGCCCGGTTCATCCAGATGGTCCCGTACGTGGACGCCTATGGCCACGGCGAGCGGTACCTCGAGTCACCGGGGTGGAAGGCGGTGTCCCGTGGCGAGCACGGGTACTGGGGGGAGGACGACCTCCAGTACTGCGCCTCCCACCCGCAGTCGTGGACCCTCTTCGACGACCTGTCCCGCGAGGCGGCGGCGGTGTTCACGAACTCCCCCTGGCTGCATGTCGGCATGGACGAGGTGGGGGCGCAGGACGGCCACCTCTGCGCGGAGTGCCGGGCCGCGGTGAGGAGCATCGCGAAGGCCTCCGGGGAACCCGCCCCGTACCCCGCCGCCCGCAACCGGTTCGTGGCCCGCCGGCTCGCCGAGGCGGCCCGCCGGGCGGCGAAACTCGGCCGCCGGGTCATGTGCTGGGACGACTCCGCGACGGACGTGGGGACGCTGGCGTTCGGCCCGGGCGGGATCGACGCCGTGCCCGACGGCGTCATGCCGCTGCTCTGGCACTACGACGCCGATCCGGGCCCGCTTCGCGCCGCCCTCGCGCGGCCCGCCGCCCGCCGGTTCCCGACCCTCGTGGCGACCTCGTCGAACGACCCGGACAACATCCTGCACGACCTGGCGGCGACCCGCGACTTCCCCCAGGTGGCCGGCGCGGTCGCCACGATCTGGGAGGGGGATGTCCGCGGGTTCGAACGGCGGTGGCCGGGGTTCACGCTGGCGCTCGCGCTGGGCTGGAACCGGTCCACGACCGGCGCGGCGTGGGACCAGGCGGAAGCGGAAGGGCCGGCGGGCTGGACGCCGCTGGCCGATCCGGAGGGGTGGCTTCCCGACGGCGCGGATTCGCCCGCCGCGGTCCGGTGCCCCGCGGCCTCCCGGGCCGTCCGGTTTCCCTGCCCGTTTCCCGGGCTCACGGACTGGCGCTGCGTCTGGGACGCGGCCACGCGACTGGACCTCTCCGCCATGATGTCCGCCCACCTGCGGGTCCGGGCCGCCGATCCCGACGCGGTCGGGTCGCTGGTCGTCTACTTCAAGTCCGGCCCGGGGTGGTACCGGATGCCGGACCTGCATCCGGCCCGCGCGTGGGTCACGGCCGAATGGTCCCTCGGCTCCGCCCTGCCGGAAGGCAAACCGGCGGGGTGGAAGGCGGTGGATGGCGTGCGCGTGAGCCTGTTGCCGGCGGCGGGTCCCCGGCGGACGACGACGGTGGACCTGGAGTTCCCCGCGGACTGATCAGTCGTGCAGCGGGGGCAGGACCCGCTTCTGGAGCGTGAGCATCTCGTCCACGCACGCCACGGCGGCACGGTACGAGTGGACGGTCGGCTCGAGCAGCATCGCCTGCAGCAGCTTCGCCTTCGACCGCTCCGCGTACGCCTCGACGAGCAGCTTGTGGATGCTGGCGTACGTGCGGCAGACCGCGGCGATCGCCTCCGGCAGCGGCTCCATCCGCCGGGGCGTCCAGCCCTTCCCGTCGGCGTCGGCCGGCACCTCGACCACCATGTCGTCCGGCAGGTTCGGGATCGCCCCGCCGTTGCGGCAGTTGAGGGCGAGGATCTCGTGCCGCACCCCGCACGCCAGCGCCTCGATGAGCGGAACCGCATACTCGCCGGAGAACTTGAGCGGCCGGTTCCGGGACCGGTCGTCCGGGCTCCCCTTCCCGTCGGGCCGTTCGCGGGGCGCCGCCCGCCACGGCCGGTCGGTGGAGGTATACCCCAGCGAGTAGACGAACTCGGGCAGCCGGCCGCCCCCGGCCCACGGATGGCCGTCCGCGGGATCGTAGAAGAACTGGGCCTCGGACGCGTAGAACTCGTCGGCCCAGCGCAGGTACTCCCCGTGGTGGTTGGTCCCCGGTGAGGGCCAGAGCCCGAACCGGCGGAAGAGCACCCGCGACAGGACCAGCTCGTGGAAGTCCGCGAGCCAGTCCCCCTCGCGCTCCGCCGCGCGCAGCGCGGGGTACAGGTCCGCGCCCGTGGCCCGGTCCCGGACCTCCTGGAACCAGGTGAAGTGGTTCATGCCGCACGCGGCGAACGTCATGGAGCCGACGGGCCGGCCGAGGATGTGCGCGATCTGGCGCATCCCCATGAAGACCCCGTGGCAGAGGCCGACCACCCGGATCGGGGACAGGCGGGACACCGCCTCCACCAGCTTGGTCTCGGGGTTGGTGTAGTTGATCAGCACCGCGCCGGGCGCCAGCCGCTCCATGGCCCGGCAGACCGCCAGCGTCGGGCCCATGTTCCGCAGCGCGTGGAAGAGGCCGCCCGGGCCGCCGTTCTCCCCGTACACCTGGCGGAAGCCGTAGGTGCGCGGCACATGGAAGTCCTGGTTCCAGTACCGGTACCGGTCGCGCTCGATGGCGGTCACCACCGCCGTGGCGCCGTCCACCGCCGCGTCCAGCCGGGTCGTTCCGGACACGACCGCGCCGGCCTTGAGCCGCCGGTTGACCCGGCGGGCATAGGCCAGCGTCTCGTCCAGCGCCTTGCGCGAGACGTCCATCAGCACGAGCTCGACGCCCCGGGCCCGCAGCGGGCGGCTGAGCAGGACGTCCCGGACGGTCGCCGGGCCGAAACTCCGGCTCCCGGCCCCGACGAGCGCGATCTTCACCCGTGTCCCCATCGCCCCACCACTCTACACCCGCCGGGAACTTGCGCCGTGGTTAGACGCTTGTATAGTAATAGTTAGTCACCCGTGTAGTTATCCCCGGGTCCGGGGAGGGAGTCGCCGTGCCAAGACCGTCGCACAACGCCGATGCCCGCCTGATCCAGGCCGCGCTCGACCTCATGCCCCGGCAGGGACTGGCCGCGCTCAAGGTCCGGCAGGTCGCCGCCAAGGCGGGGGTCAACCTGGGCATGTTCCACTATCATTTCAAGTCGAAGCGCGAATTCACCCGCCGGGTCCTCAAGGCGTTTTACGAAAGATTTTTCGAGCGCCTCACCACCGCCATCGCCGCCGCGGAAGGCGCCCCGCCGCGCGAGCGCCTGCGCAGCGCGATGCTGGCGATCATCCGGTTCGGGCGGGAGCATCGCGGCCACTTCCTCTCGATCCTCCGGGATCTCCTGGACGGCAACCAGGAGGCCATGGCCTTCGTCCGGGAGAACTTTCCCCGGCACGTCTCCATCATGTTCCGCCTGCTCCGGGACGCGCAGCGGGCCGGCGTGGTCCGCCGCCTTCCCCTCCCCGTGCTCCTGCCTGTCCTGGCGGCCCCCCAGCTCGTCCCTGTCCTGGCGGTCGCCGCGGTGGAACGCTTCTTCGCCGGGAAGCTGCTCGGCTTCCCGGTCGCCGGACTGGCCCGGCTGCTCCTGACCGACCGGATGATCGGCGCCCGCCTGGACCTGTCGCTGGCCGCGGTGTCTCCGGGCGGCCGGCGCCCATGATCGGGCCGGGTCTCCTCCTCCTGGCCCTCGCGGGTCGCGCCCAGGCCGATCCGCCTCCCGTGTTCGCGATGGGGTTCGACGGCACGGTGCGGGCGGCGCTGGCGGCCTCCAACCAGCTCCGCGCCGCCGGACGGGAGGCGGACGCGGCCTCGACGCGGGCCAGCGGGGCCGGCGGGAGCCTCTGGCCGGCGCTGGCGGTGGACGGCTCCTACCGGTACGTGGCCGAGGTGCCCTCCCTCACCGTCTTTCCGGGCAAGGCCCCCGTGGACCTCGGCGCGCATGACAATTATTCCGTCGGGCCGACGGCCACGTGGACCGCCTGGGACTGGGGCGCCTCCTACGAGGCCTGGCGCGGCGCGCGGGACCGGGCCGACGCGGAGGCGGCGCAGCGCGACCTCGCGCGCCGGCAGGTGAGACTGGGCGCCGCGGTGACGTACATCCAGGCCCAGATGGCGGCCGAACAGGTCCGGCTGCTCGCCGACGCGGCCAAGGTGGCCGAGGTCCAGCACCACGACATCGCGCTGCGGCAGTCCACCGGTGCGTCCAGCCGGCTCGAGACGCTGCAGGCGCACCAGGAGCTGCTGGCCCGCCAGCGCGGATTCGCGCAGGCGCGGGCGGACCTCGCGGCGGCGCTGCAGGACCTCTTCGTGCTCACCGGGACCGGGACCGGCCTCGACGCCTCCGCCCCGGTGGATGCGCGGGTCACGGGCGACCTCCCGCCCGCCAGCGCGCCGGCGACGCTGGTCGTGCAACTCGATCCCCTCGATGCGGCGCTCACCGCGATGGCGGCGACCGCGGAGGGCGGGCCCGACCCGGCGTACCCGCGCGTGCGGTACTTCGAGCGGCTGGGGAACGCGGCGCGGCGGGCGGCGACCGGGATCTCCGTCTCGCGGCTCCCGAAGATCCAGGTCTCCGGCCGGATCAGCCTGGACTATCCGAACGGCCCGCTCCTGGAGCAGATCACCCAGAAATCCGCCGGGGTCGTCGCCTCGATGCCGATCTTCACGGGGAGCCGGTTGGTGCGGGAGGCCGGGGAACAGCGTGAGCACGCCGCCGCGTTCGAGGCCCAGCAGCAGGCGGCCCGGGCCGACCTGGCCCGCGACTGGCGCAAGGCCGCCGACCGGTACCGGCTCCTGCGGGCCCAGGCCGAGCTGAACCGGCAGGCGGCCGCCGAGGCGAAGGAGACGGCCGGACTGGTCTACGCATCCTACCGGGGCGGCCAGGCCCGGTTCATCGAGGTCGAGACCGCGAACCTGCACACGCTCGAGGCCCTGGTCCAGGAGGCGCGCACCAAGGCCGAGATGCTGACCCAGCTCGCCATCATGCACAGCCTGTCCAAGGAGGACTAAGCAACCCATGCCCCCCAAACGCATCCGCATCATCGTCGGCGTGCTGGTGACCGTGCTGACGGTCCTGGTCATCCGGCGCGTGTTCTTTCTCGACGAGTTCCGGTACGCGGGCACCGTGGAAGCGACCGAAGTGGACGTCCCCGCGCGCATCGCCTCCGTCATCGCCACGGTGGACGTCAGGGAGGGGCAGGATGTGGCCGCCGCCGCGCCGCTCTTCCACCTCGCGGGCGAGGACATCCGGCTGGCCGCGGACCTCAACGAACGGAACTACCAGCGGGCGAAGACGCTCTTCGACGGCGGGTCCATGCCGCAGGCCGAGTTCGACCGGCTCCGGTTCCTGCGGGAGGACAGCGCCCTCAAGGTCCGCTGGCTGACGATCCGCGCCCCGCTCGCCGGCACCGTCCTCAATACCTACTTCGAGGCGGGGGAGATGGTGGGCCCGGGCGCGCGCGTCGCCACGCTGGCGGACCTCTCGGAGGTCTGGGCCTGGGTCTACGTGCCGCAGCCGGTGCTGGCGTCCCTGAAACTGGGCCAGGCGGTTACGGGCGCCCTGCCCGAGCTGCGCAAGAAGGTCTTCGCCGGCCGGCTCGCGGAGATCCGCGAGAGGGCCGAGTTCACCCCGAAGAACGTCCAGACCCGGGAGGAGCGCACCCGGCTGGTGTACGGGGTCAAGGTCGCCTTCCCCAACCCGGACCGCATCCTCAAGCCGGGGATGACGATCGAGGTCGCGCTCGCGCGCTGAAGGAAGCCGGACGATGGACCCCGACGCCATCGGCATCGCCGTCCGGGACGTCGCCAAGACCCTGCGCACGACCCGGGCGCTGCGCGGCGTCACGGCGGCGTTCGAGCCCGGCCGGCTGCACGGGCTGATCGGGCCGGACGGCGCGGGCAAGACGACCCTGCTGCGGCTGCTCGTCGGGCTCCTGCGGCCCGACACCGGCACGATCGCCTTCCACGCGGGGGGCCGCGACGTCCCCTTCGACAGCGTCCGCCCGGCGATGGCCTACATGCCCCAGCAGCAGAGCCTCTATCCCGATCTCTCGGTGATCGAGCACCTCGAATTCTTCAAGGAGCTGTACCAGATTCCGGAGGCGGTGTACGCGGAACGGAGCGCCCGGCTGCTGGCCCTGACCCGGCTGGACGGCTTCCGCGACCGGTCGGCCCGCCAGCTCTCCGGCGGCATGTACAAGAAGCTGGGCCTGATGTGCGCCCTGCTCCAGTCGCCCCGGGTGGTCCTGCTCGACGAGCCCACGAACGGCGTGGACCCGATCAGCCGGCGCGAGTTCTGGGAGCTGCTGTACGACCTGGTGGCGCAGGGCATCCTGGTGATCGTCACGACGGCGTACATGGACGAGGCGGAGCGGTGCGGGCTGGTCCACGTCCTCGACGGCGGCGTGCTCCTGGCCGAGGGTGAGCCGCGCCGGGTCCTGGAGGAGGCGAAGGCGGCCTCCTTCGACGAGCTGTTCCTGCGCGCCGCGGGCGAGGCCCGGTGAGCGTCCCCGCGGTCGAGACCCGGGACCTGACGATGACGTTCGGCACGTTCACGGCCGTGGACCGGGTGACCTTCCAGGTCGAACGGGGGGAGATCTTCGGGTTCCTCGGGGCCAACGGCGCGGGCAAGACCACGACCATCCGGATGCTCTGCGGCCTGCTCGTGCCCACCTCGGGCACGGCGACAATCGCCGGGCTCGACCTGCACGACGGGCTCGACCCGGTCAAGCGCAAGGTCGGGTACATGTCCCAGCGGTTCACGCTGTACGGCGACCTCACCGCCGGGGAGAACCTCGCGTTCGCCGCCGCCCTGCGGAAGATGGACGACGCCACCTTCCGGCGGCGCCGCGACGAGTTGTTTGCGCTGGTCGGGTACGATCACGACCCGCAGACCCTGGTCCGGGACATGCCCCCGGGGGTCCGCCAGCAGCTCTCGCTCGTCGCCGCCACGCTGCACGACCCGGAGATCATCTTCCTGGACGAACCGACGGCGGGGGTCACGCCCGCCTCCCGGGTGCGGTTCTGGCGGCTGATCCGCAAGCTGGCGGACGCGGGCAAGACGGTGTTCGTCACCACGCACTACATGGACGAGGCGGAGCAGTGCGGCCGGATCGCCCTGATGCGCGGGGGGCGGATCATCGCGCTGGACGACCCGGCGGGCTTGAAGCGGCTGGCGTTCCCGCTCCCGCTCGTCGAGGTCACCCCGGCCCCGGACGCCCCGGCCGGCTGGCAGGCGCGGTGGTTCGGCGACCCCGCGGTCGGCCACCTGACGCCGCACGGCATGCGGTACCACTTCGCCGTGCACGGGGCCGCAGCCTGGGCGGCGCAGGCCCCCGCCCTCCCGCCCTCACTGGTGGTGCGGGACATCGTGCCGTCGCTGGAGGACGTGTTCATCGAGATGGTGGAGGGCAAGGACCGGTGACAGGGGCGTTCTCGACCCGGCGCACCGTCGCGATCGCGCACAAGGAGGTCCGGCACATCCTGCGCGACCCCCTCACCATGGGCTTCGCGCTGGGCCTCCCGCTGGTCCTCGTCGCGTTCTTCGGGTACGCGATTGATCTCGACGTCCGGCACATCCCCGTCGCGCACGTGAACCGCGACCGGACCCGGGCCTCGCGGCAGTTCATCGAGGTCTTCGACTCGTCGCAGTTCTTCCGGATGTCCCCCGCCCCCGCGGGCGACGCCGTGGGCCACCTCGACGCGGAGCGCGCGCGCGCGATCCTGGTGATCGAGCCGGGGTTCGGCAAGCGGCTCGCCGCGGGCAAGCCCGTCTCGGCGCAGGTGCTGCTGGACGGGGTGGACAGCTCGACCGCGGGATCGGTCCTCGGGTACCTCGGCGGCATCGAGCGCGCCGCCAATGAGCGGCTCACCGGCCATGCGGTGCCGAAGGCCCCGCTGGCGCTTGAAACGCGGTACGTCTTCAACCCGGAGCTCTCGAGCCGGTGGTTCGTCGTGCCGGGACTGCTGGTCGTGGTCATGAGCATCATGGCCATCATGCTGACCGCCATGACCGTCGCCAAGGAATGGGAGACCGGGTCCATGGAGCTGCTGCTGTCCACGCCCGTCCACCCCGCGGAGATCGTCTTCGGCAAGCTCGCCCCGTACCTCGCGCTGTCCTTCATGGCGGTCGCGCTGGTGTACGTGATCGCCCGCGTCCTGGCGGTGCCCTTCGCGGGCAGCCACCTCCTCCTGATCCTGGCCTGCCTGCTCTTCCTGGTGCCGTGCCTCATGCAGGGGCTGCTCATCTCGGTGGCGACCCGGCAGCAGCAGCTCGCGATGCAGCTCTCGCTCATGGTGGGGATGCTCCCCTCCTTCATGCTCTCCGGGTTCATCTTCCCCGTCGAGAGCATGCCGCTGTTCTTCCGCATCGTCACCCGGCTCCTCTCGCCGCGGTGGTTCATGGTGATCGCGCGGGGCATCTTCCTCAAGGACGCGAGCCTCACCGAGCTGGCCGGGCCGCTGCTGGCGCTGACGGCCATCGGCGCGTTCTTCACGCTGCTGGCGGTCCGGCGGTTCAAGGCGGACCTCGAGACATGAATCCCACCATCCTGGGCTTCATGCGCAAGGAGCTCGCGCAGGCGCTGCGGGACCCGCGGATGCTCATGCTGATCCTCGTGATGCCGGTCATCCAGCTCACGCTGTTCGGGCTCGCGCTCAACGCCGAGACGCGCAATATCCGGCTGGCGGTGCTCGCCGCGCCCGACGACCGGATCGCCGCCCGGCTCGCCGACCGCGCCTTCACCTCGGGCTGGTTCGTGCGCGTGGACGCCGACCCGGCCAATCCCGTCAGCGCGCTCAAGGCGGGCACGGCCGACGCCATCCTGATCGCCCCGCCCGGCGGCGCCACGAAGGCCTTTGGGCACGGGCAGGCGACCTTCCAGCTCCTGACCGACGCCTCCAACGCGGTGCGCGCCCGCAGCGTCGAGAACTACGTCAACGCGATCCTGGGCCAGGTCCTCGAGGACCTGCTGCCCGGCGGCACCCCACGGCCGCCGATCCACCTCGACGTCCGGGTGCTCTACAACCCGGCGATGCGCTCGGCGGTCTTCATGATCCCCGCCGTGCTGGCCATGATCCTCCTGCTCGTCTCCCAGCAGCTCACGGGCCTCTCCCTCGCCCGCGAAAAGGAGCTCGGTACGATGGAGATGCTCCTCGCCGCCCCGGTGTCGCGGTGGGAGATCCTCATCGGGAAGACGCTGCCGTACATCCTGCTCGCCCTGCTCGACGTGCCGATCGCCCTCGCCGTGGCCGTGGGCGGGTTCGGGGTCCCCATGCGCGGGCCGCTCTGGGAGCTGGTGGGGGTGGCCATCCTGTTCGTCTGCTCCACGGCGGCCTTCGGCACCCTGATCTCGACCTTCGCCCGCAACCAGCAGCAGGCGATGATGGGCGGCTTCCTCTTCACCTTCCCGGCCAACCTGCTCTCCGGTCTCATGTTTCCGCTCGACACGCTCCCCTGGCCGGTCCGGTTCGTGAGCTACCTCAACCCCCTGCGGTACTTCATCTCGGTGATGCGCAACATCATGCTCAAGGGCGGCCACTTCGACGCGGTCTGGCCCAGCGCCCTCGCGCTGGCGGCGCTGGCGGTGGTGGCCGTCACGATTTCCGCCCGCCGCTTCCACGCCACCTTGGACTGACTGCCACTTCATTCATTCCCCTCTCCCTTCAGGGAGAGGGGGCGCCCGGGGGGTGAGGGTATCCGGGGCAGCAACTATAATGCCCCCATGCCGGACATCCTCCCGCGGGACCTCGCCGCCTGGTGCGCCATCCCGGGCGCCGAACTGGCAGGCCACCCGGCGCTCAAGGCAAAATTCCGGATGGTCAAGGATTCCGCCGCGATGGGCCGGGTGATGGCCGGGGAGCTGATCGAGGTCATCCGGGCCAACAATGCGGCGGGCCGGCCCACCCGGGCGATCATCCCGTGCGGGCCCACAGCCTGGTACCAGCCCTGGGGCGAGATGGTGAACGCCGAGAAGCTCAGCCTGGCCCATCTCCATGTCTTCCATATGGATGAATGCCTCGACTGGCAGGCCCGGCCGATCCCGAGGAATCACCCGTACAACTTCCGTACCTATATGGAAGCGAACTTCTACGGCCCGATCGCGGCCGCCCTCAACGTGCCGGAGGCCCAGCGGCACTGGCTGCTGCCGGAGACGCTCGATGCGGTCCGCAACGCCATCGCGGCGGCGCCCATCGACCTCACCCTCGGCGGGTGGGGACAGGACGGGCACATCGCGTACAACCAGGCGCGGCGGCACCCGTACAGCCGGGTCACCATCGAGGAGGTCGCCAACAGCACCGCCCGGGTGCAGGAGAACAATCACGACACGATGCTGGCGCTGGCCCAGCGGACGTTCGGGACGGCGTGGCAGTTCGTGCCGCCGATGTCGGTGACCCTGGGCGTCAAGGAATGCCTCTCGGCAAAGAAGGTGCGCGTCTTTTCGGACACGGGAGCGTGGAAACAGACCGCGCTGCGGGTCGCCCTGTTCGGGCCGATCACTGCCGAGTACCCCATGACCCTGCTCCAGCGGCATCCCGATGCCATCATCACGGCGACCGAGGAAACCGCGCGGCACCCGATCTCGGAACACCCGGAGTGGGAGCTGCTGTAACGTGCTGATCGCCGGCACCGGCGGAATCGGCTCCGGCATCTTCTTCGAGCTTGCGGGATCGCACACGCTGGGCCGCAACGAGAGCCGGGCCGCCCGGCTCCGGAATATCCGGGACTACGGCAAGCTCCACATCATCCTCCATTACGTCGCGCTGGCCCTCCGGGGCCGGGCCCGGGTCCTGCCGATCGGGCGGGTCGGACGCGACGAGGCCGGCCGCCGGATGAAGGCGGAGATGCGCGCGGCGGGGATGGACATCTCCCGGGTCGCGGACATGCCCGGCGCGCCGACCATGTTCTCGGCCTGCTTCATGTACCCGGGCGGGGACGGGGGGAACCTGACGACCGTGGACAGCGCCAGTGCCCGCGTCTCCCCCGCCGACGTCCGAGCCGCCCTGCGGAGCGCCCGGGGACCGGGAATCGTCCTCGCGGCGCCCGAGGTGCCGCTCGCCGCGCGGACCGCGCTGCTGCGCGAGGGGACCCGGCGCGGGGCCTTCCGCGCCGCCGCCTTCACGTCGGCCGAGATGGCAACGGTCGTGCGCACGCGGCTGCTGCGGCAGGTGGACCTGCTCGCCCTCAACGCCCATGAGACGGAAGCGCTGGTCGGCCGGGCCGGATCCCCCATGGCGATGCTGGACGCCGCCGGGCGGAAGGCGGCGCGGGTCAACCCCGGGATCCGGGTTGCGGTGACGTTCGGCGCCCGGGGCGCCGGCGGCTGGGAGGCCGGCCGCATGGTCTTCGTCCCCGCCCCCCGGGTCCGGATCGTCAACACCGCCGGCGCCGGGGACGCCTTCCTGGGCGGCCTCCTCATCGCCCAGGCTCTTGGGAAGCCCTTCCTGCCTCACGCCCTCGCCTTTGCCACCCGGCTGGCCACTGCCAAGGTCACCGGCCGGGACACCATCCATCACGGCCTCACGACAAGGATGATCCGCGGCTTGCTACGGTAGACCATGGCCAACGTGAATGTCGGCGTGAGCTGCCTCGCGGACTCGGCATCTGCCGCCTCGCTCACGAGGCTTGCCAGATGAAGCCATCCGGCGAGCCCCTTCACATCGGCGTCATTGGATTCGGTGCCCGGATCAGCAACGTCTGCAAGCAGCTTGCCGGGCAGGACGCGGGCTTCCGGGTCGCGGCCGTCGCCGATCCGCGCACGGACGAGGTGAAGAAGAAGGCCAATCCGCTCCTCCAGGACACGCAGTTCTTCCCTGACGCGGACGCCATGCTCGCCGGCCCCAAACTCGACGGCCTGATGATCGGCACCAAATGCGACCTGCACACCGACATGGCCGTGAAGGCCGCGAAGGCCGGGGTCCCGCTCTTCCTCGAGAAACCCGTGGCGGTCACCTTTGACCAGATCAAGCGCCTCGATGCCGCGGCCCCGTCGTTCACGGCGCCCGTGGTCGTCTCCTTCCCTTTGCGGGTCAGCCCGCTGGTGAAGCGGGTCAAGGAGATCATTGATTCGGGGACGCTGGGCACGATCGAGCACGTGATCGGGTTCAACGACGTCCCGTATGGCGACGGGTATTTCGGGGGCTGGTACCGGAACTACGCCATCGTCGGCGGGCTCTTCCTCCAGAAGGCGACCCACGATTTCGACTACCTCTCGTACCTGATCGGGTCCACCCCCCGGCAGGTCTGCGCCATGAACAGCCAGCGGGTCTGGGGGAAGCGCGGCAAGCCCGACCCCAAGCCGTTCGACCTCATGTGCAAAAACTGCGAGGAGAAGGCGACGTGCACCGAGAGCCCGTTCAGCGGCGAGGCCTCCATGGTGAATCCCGAGGGCCTCGAGAAGTGGAAGGACTGGCGGATGTGCCTGTATGCGGCCGAGATCAGGAACGAGGACAGTGGCAACGCCATCCTGGAGTACCATTCCGGCGTGCAAGCCAGCTACACGCAGAACTTCTTCGCGCGCGGCAAGGCCGCCCGGCGCGGCGCCCGGCTGTTCGGGTACCGGGGCACCATCGAGTTCGACTGGTACACCAACAAGATTTCCATCATGCGGCACGACCGCCGGCCCGACGAGACGATCGACCTCTCCGGCGCCGAGGAGCACTTCGGTGGCGACGCCGAGCTGTGCAAGGACTTCCTGGCGGCGCTGCGGACCGGCGCCGCCTCCCGGGCACCCCTGGCCGCGGGCATCAACAGCGCGCTGACCTGCCTGTGGGCGCGGGAGTCGGCCAACCAGCGGAAGTTCTTCGACGTGGTGATGCCTTCGGCATGACCACGGCCATCGACCCGGGCCTCGTCGCCGAGGTCACGGCGGCGGTGGAGAAGGCCCGGGACGAGATCATCCAGCTCGCCCGGTCGCTCGTCCGCATCCCCTCCGAAAACCTCCCGCCCACCGGCATGGAGCTGGGGGTCCAGAACCATGTCCAGGCCTTCCTCGAAACGGCCGGGATCCCCGTGGACCGGTTCACCCTCGAGGAGGCGGGCATCGCCTCCCACCCGGCGTTCATGCCCGGCCGCGAGTACGGCGCCAACCGGCCGGACGTTGTCGGCACCCTGAAGGGCTCCGGGGGCGGCCGGTCGCTGATCTTCTCGGGCCATGCCGACACCGTCCCCGTGGGCGGCGGCGCGTGGGCGCGGGACCCGTTTTCGGGCGATGTCGAGGACGGGAAGCTCCACGGCCGGGGGGCCTTCGACATGAAGGCGGGGCTGGCGGCCTCGCTGATGGCGGTCAAGCTGCTCAAGTCCATGCAGGCACCCCTCCGGGGCGATCTTCTCGTGGAGAGCGTCGTGGACGAGGAGTTCGCGGGCGGCCACGGGACGCTCGCGGCCCGGCTGCGCGGCCACCGCGCCGACGCCGCCGTCGTCGGGGAAAATTCCGGCATGACGATCTACCACGCCCACCGGGGCTTCTTCCTCGTCCAGCTCACCGTGGAAGGCGCCGGCGGCATCGACTTCAACGTCGGCGCGGGCGAGCTGGCCAACCCGGTGGACCACGTGGGACGGCTGATCGAGTGGATCAACGAGTACCGGCACGTCCGGCGCGAGCGGGCCGCCGTGCCCCCCGCCTACCGGGAGATGGCCGACCCGTCGCCGGTGCTGCTCACGCAGGTGAGCAGCGGCGACCTCGGGCCGACCCACCCGATCGCCGTCCCATCCCGGTGCACGCTGGAGGTCTATATCCAGACCATGCCCGGGGAGACGCGGGAAGCGATCGAGCGGGAGTTCTTCGGCTTCCTGGATGCGCTGTGCCGCAAGGACCCGTACTTCGTGAAGCATCCCCTGGTGCGCCACTTCCCGTACCGGTGGATTCCCGGCTCGGCGATCCCCGCCGACCACCCGCTGGTGGCCGCCGCCCGCGGGGCCGCGGGCGCGGTGGTGGGTCGCGACGTTCCGGCGCGGGCGGCCCCGTACCCGTGCGACCTGTACATCTTCAACGACCTCTTCCGGATCCCGGGCATCCTGCTGGGGCCCCGCGGCGACCACGCCCACGCCCCCGACGAGTATGTGCTGGTCGAGGACCTCATCGCCGTCACCCGGATTGACATGCTGACCGCGCTCTCGTGGTGCAACACTTCCTTGGTAGGATCGTCTGCATGAGCAGGACGAACTGGGAGGCCATCGCGGCGACGCGCGAGTTCAAGCAGCTCGTGGCCGCCAAGGCCCGGTTCATCCTCCCGGCGACGCTCTTCTTCATCGTCTATTACTTCGCCCTGCCCGTCCTCGTCGGATACTGGCCGGAGCTGATGAACCGGCCGGTGTGGGGGCCGCTGAATATCGCCTACCTCTTCGCGCTCTCCCAGTTCGTCATGGCCTGGGTGATCGCGGGCCTGTACATGGTGGCCGCGGCCCGGTTTGACGCCGGCGCCGCGCGCATCGTGAAGAGGGGCTGACGCCGTGGCCCTGGCGATGTTCCTCGGCTTCATCGCGGTGACGCTCGGGATCACGTACTGGGCGTCCCGCCGGTCGGCGGGTTCCTCCCACTTCTTCGCCGCCGGCCGCCGCATCACGGGGTGGCAGAACGGGATCGCGGTGGCGGGCGACTACATGAGCGCGGCCTCGTTCCTCGGCATCGCGGGCCTGATCGCGTTCAACGGGTACGACGGGTTCATGTACTCGGTGGGCTGGCTCGTGGCCTACCTCACGGTCCTGCTGGTCGTGGCCGAGCCGCTGCGCAACGCGGGCAAGTACACGATGGCCGACGTGCTGGCGTACCGGCTCAAGCCCCGGCCGGTGCGGGCGATGGCGGCACTGGCCACGCTCACCGTCTGCATCTTCTACATGATTGCCCAGATGGTCGGCGCGGGGGCGCTGGTCTCCCTGCTGCTCAAGGACGCCGGGATCTCCTTCGAGGCGGCCGTGACCGGCGTCGGCGCGCTCATGATCGTCTACGTCGTCTTCGGCGGGATGCTGGCCACGACCTGGGTCCAGATCGTCAAGGCCGTCCTGCTCATGGCGGGGACGATCCTGCTCAGCCTGCTGGTCATGGCGCACTTCGACTGGAGCTTCGCGACGTTCTTCGACGCCGTCACCCACGTGACGTACCACGACCCCAAGGGCGCCGCCGTCACCCAGAACTTCCTGACGCCGGGGCTCAAGTACAAGCCGCCGTACGGCGCGCTGGACCTCATCTCGCTGGGGATCGCGCTGATCTTCGGCACCGCGGGGCTCCCCCACATCCTCGTCCGGTTCTACACGGTGCCGGACGCGAAGACGGCCCGGGTCAGCGTGGTCTGGGCGATGGGGATCATCGGGACCTTCTACATCCTGACGACCTTCCTCGGATTCGGGGCCGCCACCATCGTGGGCCGCGACTTCATCGCGAAGAACGGCGGCACCAACATGAGCGCGCCCCTCCTCGCCCAGGCGCTGGCCGGCGATGCGTTCTTCGCCTTCATCTCCGCGATCGCGTTCGCCACCATCCTGGCCGTGGTGGCGGGACTGACGATCAGCGCGTCCACCTCCTTCGCCCACGACTTCTGGACCAACGTGGTCCACCACGGCCGCGAGCGCCGGCACGGCGAGGAGGTCCTCGTCGCGCGGATCACGGCCTTCGCGGTCGGGGCGGCGGCCATCGCCGTCGCGATCCGGCTGGGGCCGACCGCCAACGTCGCCTTTCTCGTGGCGCTGGCCTTCGCCGTGGCGGCGTCGGCCAACCTCCCGGCGATCGTGCTTTCGCTGTACTGGAAGCGGTTCACCACCACGGGCGCGGTCGCCGGCATGGCCACCGGACTGGCCGCGTCCATCGCCCTGATCCTGCTCGGACCGTCGGTCCGCGGCGCCGCCAATGCGGTGTTCCCGCTCGACAACCCGGGGATCGTCAGTGTGCCCCTCGGGTTCCTGGGGGCGTGGCTGGGGACCCTCCTGGGCCGGGAGCCGGGGGCCGAGGCGAAATTCGCTGAATTGAGCGTCCGTTCCACGACCGGCCTCGGATCGGAACAAGCCACGCCGCACTGATTTTCGGGAACCTGCGGGTCCCCTACAATGTTCTGAATCAAATGCCACCCATCGTGTCCATCCGCAATGTCTCCAAGGATTACGCCCTCGGCGAAACCGTCGTCCACGCCCTCAAGGGGGTCACCTTCGACATCCAGTCCGGTGAGTTCCTCTCGATCGCCGGGCCGTCGGGCTCCGGCAAGACCACCCTGTTGAACCTCATCGGGTGTGTGGACCAGCCCACGTCCGGATCCGTGGTCGTCGCCGGGGAGGACGTGACGCAGCGCACCGAGCAGCAGCTCACCACGCTGCGGCTCACCCGGATCGGGTTCATCTTCCAGAGCTTCAACCTGATCCCGGTCCTGACCGTCTTCCAGAACATCGAGCTGCCCCTCCTGCTCCAGCAGAAGCATGCCCCCGCCGAACGGCGCGCGCGTGTCATGGACCTGCTGGTGCAGGTCGGGATCGGGGAATACGCCGACCACCGGCCCAACGAGCTGTCCGGCGGCCAGCGGCAGCGCGTGGCCATCGCCCGCGCCCTGGTCACCCGGCCGGCGCTGGTGCTCGCGGACGAGCCCACGGCCAACCTGGATTCCGTGACGGGGCAGACCATCATCGACCTCATGAAGGACCTCAACCGCAAGGAGGGCACGACCTTCATCTTCTCGACCCACGACCACCGGGTGATGTCCCACGCCGCGGCGATCATCCGGCTGGCGGACGGCCAGTACGTGGACCGCGTGACCCCCGCCGAGGCCGGCATCACCTCCGCGTCGCACTGAACGGCATCCCGCGATGAAGCTCGACACGCTGGGATTGCTGGCCCGGATGGCCTACCGGAACCTGTTCGCCGCGCGGCTCAAGACTGCCATCGTCGGGTCCATCGTCTTCTTCGGCGCCCTCATCGTCGTACTGGGCCACTCGCTCCTGGATGCCGTGGACGCCGGGATGAGCCGGTCCATCATCGGCAGCGTCGCGGGCGACTGCCAGGTCTATTCGTCGAAATCCAAGGAGAAGCTCGAGCTGTGGGGCAGCTTCGGCGGGTTCCCGGACATCGCACCCGTCGAGGATTATTCCCGCATCAAGAAGACCCTGCTGGGCGTCCCGAACGTCAAGGACGTGGTGCCCATGGGGATCAACGGCGCGCTGGTGACCTCCGGCAACACGATTGACCTCGCGCCCGAGAAGCTCCGCAACGCCGTCCGGGCGATGCAGCAGCACCCCGGGCCCGCCGCCCGCGCCGAGTACCAGTCCCGCAAGGCGCACGTCCGGCGGATCGTGGGGCTGCTCGAGAAGGACCTGGCGAACCTGCAGGAGATCTCCGGCGACGCCGCCGCCACGGCCGAGGCGCGGCGGGACGTGGCGCGGGCCAACGCGGACGGGTTCTGGGCCGGGTTCGACGCCGATCCCCTGGCCAAGCTGGAGATCCTCGAGAACAAGGTCGCCCCCCAGGCGCCCGACGCGGACCTGCTCTGGATCTCGTACATCGGGACGGACCCGCAGCAGTTCACGAAGTCGTTCGACCGGATGGAGATCGTGGAGGGCACCCCGATCCCCCCCGGGAAGCGCGGGTTCCTCTTCGCCAAGTGGGGGTACGAGGAGAACTGCAAGCTCAAGATCGCCCGCCGGCTGGACAAGATCAAGACGGCGCTGGAGGCGGGAGGCAAGCGGATCGCCAAGGACGCGGAGCTGCAGCGGTTCGTCAAGGAGAACGTCGCGCAGGTCCACGAGATCCTCTACCAGCTCGACCCGCTCAAGGCGAAGACCGCCACGGAACGGCTCCAGAAGGCCCTCAAGGACCCCATCGGCGAGCTGGAGCCGATGCTGGCCACGCTGCTGACGGTGGACGACGCGAATTTCCAGGAGCGCTACGCCATCTTCTACCGGGACGTCGCGCCCCTGATCGAGCTGTACAAGATCCGCGTGGGCGACACGCTCACCATCAAGGCGTTCACCCGGAGCGGGTACGTCCAGTCGGTGAACGTGAAGGTCTACGGCACCTTCCAGTTCAAGGGGCTCGAGACCTCGTCCCTGGCAGGGTCCGAAAACCTCATGGACCTGGTCTCCTTCCGCGAGCTGTACGGGTACCTCACCGCCGACAAGCTGGCCGAGATCGAGGCGATGAAGAAGGCCGCCGGGGCGAAGACGGTCTCGCGCGAGCACGCTGAGGCCGAACTCTTTGGTCGCGCGGACGCGCCCACGCAGACGACCGGGGGGTCGGGCAAGGCCGTCACGGCGGAAGCCACGCCCGGCATCATCAAGGTGCCGCCCCGCCTGACCGGCGAGGGCCGCGCCCTGCGGGACGCCGAGATCGCGGCCCGGGTCTACGGCCCCGCCGAGCTGGAGCACGGGGTGGTCCTGAACGCGGCGGTCCTCCTCAAGGACCCGCGGAAGCTGAAGGTGACGATGCGGGCCATCGCGGCCGCGGCGAAGCAGGACGGGCTGGACCTCAAGGTCGTCTCGTGGCAGGAGGCCGCCGGGTTCATGGGCCAGCTCGTGATGCTGATGCGGCTGGTCCTCTACGTCGCCGTCTCGTTCATCTTCCTGGTGGCGATCATCGTCCTCAACAACTCCATGGTGATGGCGGCGCTGGAGCGGGTCAAGGACATCGGGACGCTGCGGGCGGTGGGGGCCCAGCGCCCGTTCATCTTCGCCATGATCCTGGTCGAGGCGGCGGTCATCGGCGTGCTGTTCGGCGGCGCCGGGGCGCTCGCGGGCGGGGCCCTCGTGGCGCTGATCGGCCACTGGGGGATCCCGGCGACCTCGGACGTCATGTTCTTCTTCTTCTCCGGCCCGCGGCTGCGGCCGGTGCCCCAGCCGGTGGCGGTCGCCATCGCCGCGGTGATGGTCCTGGTGGTCAACGCCGTCTCGGCCGCCTATCCGGCCTGGATCGCCATGCGGGTGACGCCGCGGCAGGCCATGGCCGCGGGAGACGCCTGATGCTCGAAACCCTCCGCACCGACCTGTTGATCGCCGGGCGGAACCTCCTCCAGCACACCCGCCGGAACCTGTTCCTGGGCGGGGCGCTGGCGATGGTGACGCTGCTCTTCTGCCTGCTCAACGGCCTGTCCACCGGCGTCAAGGAGACGATGGTCCGCACGGCCACCACGCTCGAGACCGGCCACGTGAACGTGGGCGGATTCTTCAAGATCACCTCCGGCCAGTCCGCGCCCGTGGTCACCCACTACGCGAAGGTGCTGGAGGTCATCCGGAAGAATGTGCCGGAGCTCGACTATGTCAGCGTGCGCGGCCGGGGCTGGGCCAAGGCGGTCTCCGACACGGCGACCACGATGTCCGGCGTCGGCGGTATCGACATCACCCGCGAGCCGGGCTTCCGGAAGGTCGTGCAGGTGGAGTCCGGCTCCCTCGACGACCTCGCGCACCCCGGCACCCTGCTCCTCTTCCGGGTGCAGGCGGACAAGCTGGGGGTCAAGGTGGGCGACACCGTGACGCTCTCCGCCCCCACCAGCCGGGGGGTCAACAACGTGATCGACGTGCGGGTGGCCGCGATCGCGAAGAACGTGGGGCTGCTGGGCCAGTGGAACGTCTTCATCAACGACGCCTCGCTGCGCCAGCTCTACCAGCTCACCGACGACGCCACCAGCGTGCTGATGCTGCACCTCAAGGACATCCGCTCGATGGGCCCGGTGGCGGAGCGGCTGCGCACCGTCCTGGCCAACGCCGGGTACCGGGTCATGGACCAGGATCCGGTCGTCTTCTGGATGAAGTTCGACAAGGTGAACCGGGAGTCGTGGACCGGGCAGAAGCTCGACATCACCACGTGGAAGGACGAGCTGTCCTTCTTCATGTGGGTCCTGACCGCGCTGGACGCGCTGACCGCGATCCTGATCACGATCCTCCTCATCATCGTGGTCGTGGGCATCATGAACACCATGTGGATCGCGATCCGGGAACGGACCCGGGAGATCGGGACCCTGCGGGCGATCGGCATGCCGCGCGCGCAGGTGCTGCGGCTGTTCATGGCCGAGGCCCTGCTGCTGGGGCTCGCGGGCACCGCCGCCGGAGCCGTCCTGGCCGCGGTCCTCGGGGGCGCGGTGAACCTCGCGCACATCCCGGTTCCGGACGCCGTGCAGCTCTTCCTGATGTCGAACCACATCTATTTCGCGATCCATGCCGGCGGGCTCCTCCGGGCCGTGCTGGGCATCACCTTCGTCACCACCCTGGCCGCGCTCTACCCGTCGCTGCGCGCGGCCCGGCTCCGACCGGTCACGGCGATGCAGCATGCGGGCTGAGGGAGGCACCATGACCACCGTGCGGATCGCGATCGGGTGTGCGGGCTGGCTGGCGGCGGCCGCCGCGGGGGCCGCGCCCATGCCCCGAGACGAAATGGTGGGGCTCCTCAAGACCATCGACGTCCGGCAGCGCAACTCCGGCGACTGGAAGTCCGTGGTGTACATGGAATCCAGGGAGCGGGACAAGACGGACACCGTCTACGAGATGCTGGTCTTCCGCCGCGACGCGGACCAGAAGCTGATGTTCCTGTTCTCGAAGCCCAAGGCCGAGGCCGGCAAGGGCTACCTGCGGCTCGAGAAGAACCTGTGGATGTACGATCCCAAGGTCGGGAAGTGGGAGCGGCGGACGGAGCGGGAGCGCATCGGCGGGACGGACTCGCGGCGGGAGGACTTCGACCAGTCCAACCTCGCCGGCGAATACGATCCTTCCGACGGGGGGGAGGAGAAGCTCGGGGCCTTCACGGTGCGCCACCTCAAGCTCGCCGCGAAGCCGAACGTGGACGTGGCGTTTCCGCTCACGCAGCTCTGGATCGACACCGCGAGCGGCAATATCCTCAAGCGCCAGGACTTCGCCCTGTCGGGCCGGCTGATGCGGACCGACTATTACCCGAAGTGGAAGAAGGTCTTCAGCGAGTCCAAGGGCAGCGACATCTGGTATCCGCAGGAGATGTGGTTCTACGACGAGGTGGACAAGGCCAACTCGACCCACATCCTGATCCAGCAGATCGACCTGCACGCGCTCGAGGCCAACCTCTTCACCAAGGCCTGGCTGGAGAGCAAGAGCCGGTGATGTGGGCGGCGCTGGTCTTTGCGGCGGCGACCGCCGCCGCGGAGGCCCGCCAGGACGAGGGCGCGATGTTCGGGGCGACGGAGTCCTCCACCACCGGCGCCGCCGCGGTCGCGCCGGAGCCGGCGCCCCCTTCCCGGCCGGCCGACGCCGCCCCCGAGAATCCCCTGGCGATCGGCGGCCAGTTCTACCTGCGCGAAGCGGTCACGGCGAGCCGGCACCTCGGGGCGGCGGCGTGGGCCAACACCGCCCCGCTCCTCGCCGACGGCTGGTTCGACGCCCGGCCCAACCCGCGCGTCCGGACCATGCTCCTCGCCCGGATGTCCTTCGATCCGACGGTCCCGCCCTCGACCACCACGTTCCTGGGGCCGACCCCGTCCGGGGGACCCTCCGTCGCGCTGGACCAGGCGTGGGTCAACTTCGACGTCGGCCATGTCGCCTTCGTGACCGCCGGCCGGCAGCACGTCAAATGGGGCGTGTCCCGGTTCTGGAACCCCAACGACCTGCTGCATGCCACCCGCCGCGATGCGCTCGCCCAGTTCGACGCACGCACCGGCGAGACCCTCCTCAAGGTCCACGTGCCGTGGGAGCGGGAGGGCTGGAACTTCTACGCCATCCAGCTCCTGGAAAGCCTGGACCACGCCGCCCAGGTGGGCCGGATCGGCGGGGCGGCCCGGGCGGAGGTGGTGGCGGGGCCGGGCGAGCTGGGACTCGATACCCTGGTGCAGCGCGGCTTCCGGCCGCGCGCGGGCGCCGACCTGTCCGCCGGCGTGGGCCCGGTGGATGTCTACGCCGAGGGGGTGCTCCAGCAGGGCACCGACCGGCCGTTGTGGCGCCGCGCAGCCGTCCAGCCCCCGTTCGGGACCGCGCTGGAAACCTATACGCCGGACAAGCTGGTCGGTTCCGTCTCCGGCGGCCTCACCTGGGCGTTCAACATCACGGATCGCGACGCGATGACGCTGGGGGCCGAGTACTTCTACAATCCCGCCGGGTACACCGACAAGGCCATCTATCCGTGGCTCGTCTTCCAGGGCTCCTTCGCCCCGTTCTACGTCGCCCGCGACTACGCCGCGGCGTACGTCTTCTTCACGGTGCCCGGCACCAACGGCAACCAGACGCTCACGCTCTCCAACCTCGCCAACGTCTCGGACCGGACGGCGGTCGGCCGGGTGGACTGGACGATCCTGGCGCTCACCCACCTGCGTATCGAGGCCTTCGCGGCGGGCCGCTACGGCGCCCCCGGCGGCGAATTCCGGTTCGCCCTGGACCTGGCCCCGCAGGTGATCAACGGGATTCCCATTCCCGCGCTGCACGTCCCCCCGCCGCTGGCCGAGGCGGGCGCGGCCCTCCGCGTCAGCTTCTGACGCTCCCGCGGTTCCCGCCGGACTGACCGCCCCCGCGGGGGCGGGCCCGCGCCGAACCCGTAGAATGGACGGCGGTGGAAGCCAGAACCGAGTCCGTCACCGTCACCGAGCGCATCAAGCTGCTGGCGTGGGACGACGCCCTCCTCGAACGGCCGGTGCTGGTGGACCTCGTCTGCGCGGGCGAGGCCCACACCCTCAAGGAGCTCGCCGGCCGCATCCACCTCGGCGACCTGGTGGACGCGGTCCGCAAGGCCCACGAGAAGCTCCCGCGGCGGCGGAACCTGGCCGAGGCGGAGGCGGCCGCCGGCGGGGCGGGCGGGGCCGCGGCCGAGGGCCTGGTCTTCGAGCTCCCGCGCGAGCTCGTCAACAAGCGGTTCGTCCTTCCCGCGACGTTCGAGGAGGCGGTCCGGCACGAACTGTTCACCCGCAGCGGGTTCGGGCAGCTCCGGCCCTTCCTGACCGGGCACGGGGACGGCGGGCCGCTCCAGCGGCTCGGGATGCTCGGGCGGGCGGTCCAGGAGGAGCGCACCGCGGTCACGGATTCCCCGTTCTACTACGCCACGCTCCTGCAGGCCCTGAGTTTCCTCGCCGACCAGATCATCCGCAAGCAGGGCACGCCCGTGAAGATCAAGGAGGCGTTCGACACCCTGCGGGCCGAGCTCCGGCAGTGGACCGCGCGGTACGGCGCCGAGGTCCACCAGGCCGAGGCCGCCGCCCGGGTGCTGGCCAATCCCCTGGCCCCGTATGCGCTCCGGCGCACGGTGCCGCCGCCCTCCGTGACCGAGATCGCGGACCAGTACCTCTCGTACCCCAACGACTATGCCCTCACGCCGGACCTCCTCCACGCGCTGGACGCCCATTACGAGGGGGATATCCGGCTGCTGATCGACGACGAGGCGGCCCAGGATGCGCTGCGGCAGCGGGTCTACCTCTACACGGACGCCGCGCTGGCGACGCTCCGGATGCGGGACGAGGAGCGCGCCGCGCGGAAGCGCTTCGCCCTGCGGGCGGTCTGGCTGGCGGGCCTCGTGACCGCGAGCCTGGTCCTCCCATGGCTGCTCGCCCCCGCGCGGGGCGCCGCGATCGCGGCGAAGCTGGCCGACCCCGAGCTGCTCCGCC
>CAYNUZ010000004.1:0-2614 GCA_964400385.1 uncultured bacterium
TCGGCGCCACCGCCGCCGCCACTGCGGCGAGCGGCGCGGCGGTGTTGGCGTCCGAGCCCGTCGCCGTCGCCGAGTAGGTGACCGGGCCGGCACTGACGCCCTGCGCCGTCCAGGTGAGCGTGACGGACGCCCCGCCGGCCAGGGTCCCCGGCACGGCCGGCGCCGGGCCGCTGAGGGTGGCGACTCCGGATCCGATATTGAAGGGCGCCGCCACCGCGAGCCCTGCCACGTCCGCCGCGCCGGTATTGGTCAGGGTGACCGTCACCAGGAAAGTATCGCCCTCACAGACCGAGGCCGAGAGCTGGGCCACCGCCAGCGCCAGCGCGGCCGGCGACTGGATGACCACGACACCCGACGTTGCCGGCCCGGAAGAGATTCCGGCGCCCGTGTTGCCGTCGTTCGCCGTCGCGGTCGCGGTGAAGTCCAGCGTCCCCGCCGTCGTCCCGGTGAAGGTCCACGTCAGGGTCACCGAAGACCCTCCCGACAGCGAGGATGGTGCGGCGGGCGTCGGCCCGGTCCCGGCGCCCGCCGCCGCAGTCCCGCCGGTCCCGAACGCGTCCACCGCCAGCCCCGCCGCGGTCGCCCCGCCGGTGTTTGTGAGGGTGAGGGTCACGAGGAAGCCCTGGTTCACGTTACGCGGCGACGGATACGCGGCGACCGCGACGGTCAGCGCCGCCGGCGTCTGCACCTGGACCGTTGCCGTGTCGGCGCTCAGGATCGGGGTGCCCGCACATGTGGTACCCGCTGCGCTGGCCGTGAACGTGGCCGGGCCGGCCGCGACCGCCTGGTAGGTCCACGTGAAGCCCTGTGACGCTCCAGCCGCCAGGGTCACGGGTCCGGTCGGCGCGGGGCCCGTAACGTAGGACACCTGAGCGCCACCCGGCCCGATGGCCAGGCTCGGCGCGACGGTGTCCGCATCCGCCTGCCCCACATTCGTCACCGTCAGGACGACCGCAAAGACCTGGCCCACCGTCACGCTCACCGGGACCGAGGTCGTCGTCGCCAGCACGCCGGCCGAGTTCACGGTCACGTTGTTGGAGGTCCGGGGGCCGGTGGTGAGCGGCTGGAGCGAGTTCGCGTCGGCGCCGTCCACGGTGGCGGTAAAACGGACGATCCCGGGCGTTCCGGCGTCATAGATCCAGGTGAGGTTCGCGCTGGCTCCCCCGGCCAGGGTCACGGCAGCCGGAGACGAGACGAGCGAAACCGCCGGACCCTCGACGGTGAGGTCGGGCGAGCCGAGGACGTTGGTCGCGGACGCCTCCCCCGTGTTGGTGACGGTCAGGACGACGGTGATCGGCTGGCCGCAGACCGACCCGGGGAAAGCGGACAGCGTGCTCGCAGCCAGGACGGCCGGCAGCTGGAGCGTCGCCGAGACCGTTGCCGCGGCGAGGAGGGTCGTGGCCGCGCAGGTGGCCCCGGTGGCGGACGCCGTGAAGACCACGAGTCCGGTGCCCGAGGCGGAATAGGTCCAGGTGAAGGTCGTGGCCGCGCCGGACGCCAGGGTCACGCCGCCCCCCGGCGCGTTCTCCTGGACCACCAGGGCTGCGCCCGGCGCCACGGCGATGGACGGCGTGACACCGGTGACATCCGCCCCGCCCGTATTGGTAACGGTCAGCCGGACCGTGAACCACTGCCCGACGGAGGCCAGGCCGCGCACGGCGCCGGAGGCGGCCAGCGCGCCCGGGGTCCGGATCGTCACCGCGGGTGTCGTCGCGGAATTCGCAGCGACCGGCTGCCCTGATCCTGCGTCGGTGGCCGTCGCCGTCGTCGTGAAGTCCACCACTCCCGCCGCCGATCCGGTAAAGGTCCAGGTGTACGTGACCGATCCGCCCTCGGCGAGCGATCCGCCAAACGCCGGGTTGGGCCCGGTGATGCCGGCCACCGACCCCGAGCCGGCCACGACGAAGGCCGGTGCGGATAGGGCGTTCGCGGCAGTCTGGCCCGTATTCGTGACGGTCAGCGTGAGCAGCGCGGTGTCACCGGCGCACAGCGGCGCCCGGTAGACGGCGGCGGCGGCCGACAGTGCGGCCGACGCCAACGCCGAGATCGTGACTCCCGCCGCGGCCTGGACCGGGGAGGCCGTGCACGCGACGCCGGGCGCGGTGGCCGTGAACGTCACCGCCCCGCCGCCGGAGACGGAATACGTCCACACGAAGGTCTGCGCCGCCCCTGCCACGAGGGTCAGGGGACCGGCCGGGGACGGCCCGGACTCGAAGGCCACCGCGGCGGCGCCAGGACCCACGGCGATCACCGGAACCACGCCGGAGACGTCCGCGCCGCCGGTATTCGTGACCGTGAGCGTCACCGTGAACCACTGGCCCAGGCTCACCGAGACCGGCGCGGCCGCGGCGGCCGCGAGCGTGATCGTCCGCGGAGTGTATCCCGCCACGAGCGTGCCCGTCGCCGTCCCGTTCCCGGTCCCGTCCGTCACCACCACATCCACGGCCGTCCCCGCGGCCAGGCCTCCCGGCACGTTGACCAGCACCTTCGTCGCGGTCGGGGCGCCCTGGATGGTCGCCGCCACTCCCCCGATCGTCACGCCAACCGGCGCGCACGACCCCGTCGCAAACGTCCCCGTCACCGTCATCGTGAACCCGCCCGCCGTCGTCCCGCA